>REDE01000094.1 GCA_007693635.1 Flavobacteriales bacterium
CCATAGGAATGGGAAATCGTAGACAAACTCGCCGGCTTTGGAGTATTCGCCGTAGCGCACGGTTTCCGACCGGAATGGGCGAACCATTTGAGAGTGACACGCATTACAACCTTCACGAATGTATAGGTCGCGACCTTCCAGCTCTAGTGCGGTATAAGGTTTCACGCTTTCAATTTTAGGAATATTACTGTCGACCATAATGGTGGGGACTATTTCCACAACACCACCAATTAAGATGACAACAATACTGAGGATCATCAGCTGTGTAGGACGACGCTCAATACCGCGATGCCAGTGTTCTCCTTTATGTTTTTTGTAGGTTGGAGCCAATGCAGGAGCTTCTGCAGGTTCTTCAGCTTCGAAGTCTCCGGCGCGAATGGTACGGTAGAGGTTTACAAACATGAATATCAAACCAATTACGTAGAGTGCACCACCAATTGCGCGAAGAGCGTACATCGGCATCAATTGAGTCACGGTCTCTAAGAAGTTACCGTATACCAATGTCCCGTCGGGATTAAACTGCTTCCACATCAAACTTTGAGTGAAACCACTCACGTACATCGGAAGTGCCCAGAAAACGATACCTAAGGTTCCAATCCAGAAGTGGGTATTAGCCATGCGCTCACTGTGTAGATTTACACGGTACATTCTAGGAATAAGCCAGTAGGCCATACCAAAGATTAAAAACCCGTTCCATCCTAATGTTCCAATATGAACGTGAGCAGGAATCCAGTCTGTATAGTGAGCTAGTGCATTAACATTTTTCAATGAAAGCATTGGGCCTTCAAAAGTAGCCATACCGTAAGCCGTGATGGCAACAACAAAGAATTTCAAAACAGCACTTTCACGTACTTTGTCCCAAGCACCTCTAAGTGTAAGTAGACCATTAATCATACCACCCCAAGAAGGGAAGATGAGCATCACACTAAATACCACACCTAAACTTTGAGCCCAGTCTGGTAAAGCGGTATACAGCAAGTGGTGAGGACCCGCCCAAATGTAGATGAAAATCAAGCCCCAAAAGTGAATGATCGAAAGTTTATAGGAGTAGATAGGACGATTTGCGGCCTTAGGGAGGAAGTAGTACATTAATCCTAATATCGGTGTAGTTAAGAAAAATGCCACCGCATTATGGCCATACCACCACTGTACTAAAGCATCTTTAACACCACTATATGCCGAGTAACTTTTCATAAAGTGGACGGGCAACTCGATGTTGTTGAAAATATGCAAAACCGCCACAGTTACAAAAGTGGCAATGTAGAACCAAATGGCTACGTAAAGATGACGCTCGCGACGACGAAGAATCGTCCAGAACATGTTTACCCCAAACGCCACCCAAACCAACGCAATTGCGATGTCGATGGGCCACTCCAATTCTGCATACTCCTTTGATGAGGTGTAACCCAATGGAAGCGTTATGACTGCAGAAAGAATGATTAATTGCCATCCCCAAAAGTGAAAGTTGGTTAGGAAATTACTCGCCAATCGCGTCTTTAATAGGCGCTGTAGTGAATAATAAATACCGGCAAACATCGCATTGCCAACAAAGGCAAAAATCACAGCATTGGTGTGCAAAGCACGAATACGACCATAGCCTAAATAGGATAAGTCAAAGCTCATCCAGGGGAAGATGAGTTGAAGAGCCACGAGTAAGCCAACAAGCATACCAACTAGCCCAAACACCAGTCCCGCCAATAAGAAGTTGCGGACTACGGTGTTGTTATACGAAAACTTCTGCATTTCCATAAAAGATAGGTTTAATTTCCTTTGGATTTAGTTACCTCATTAGATTCCGTTTTTTGCGATGCAAAACTCGGTTTTTTATCAAACAACATGCGCATTGCCGGCGAGTCTCCGTCTTCAAATTGTCCCGTCTTCAACGACCACAAAAAAGCGATCAAAAAGCCTATGGCTAAGATTAGAGATATAAATATGAGGACAAAGATTATTTCCATCAATCGCGGTATTTGTTCTAATGATGGAGCAAAACTATATGAAATGTGAAAAAAAATACCTGATACTACTCAGTTTAAAAACTGATTTTAATCAGGTTTTTAGGCCTTTTTGCGGCGACTAATTAGCCTAAAAAATTGTTAATCAACGGAGTGATTAAAACGAGGCTTAAAATGACATAAAAAGCTATTTCGCGTCTTCTGGCGTTGAAGTGGTTCATCCGGTTCGCGGTAAAGAGGATGATGCTCGCTAAATACGTGCTAATAGCAACAGGCCATGCCGCCCAAAGTATGGTTGATGACAAACAAACGATGATCAATAAAAAACCAAATGAAGCAAAATGTCGTTTGGAAATATTTCCGTGAGAAATGGCACGTTTTACCTCGCCTAAACTCCAAATGAAAAGTAAACCGAGTATAATTAACAAGTACCATTGTGAGCTCTCTAATAAAGATTCAGGGAACGATGACCGAAAGCGATACTGCGGTATACTCGGAATAAACCATTCTATAAGTAAAAGCGCAGTCGATACCACAATTACAACGGTCAATACACCGAAAACGCTGAGTAAAATGCCGCGAATTATCGGTTGTCCATGAGCAAAAAAGAAAATCCATACGCCCACTAAAAACAATACATATTGGTAGTGAAACAATCCTAAGACTCCAATTGCCATTCCTAGGTCAAATACCGAAAAATTACGATTTGAACTCTCTTCGGTTCGCCACAATAGAAATATGATGAACGAAAAAAATAGAAAAGCTTGGGCGTAACTCAAAAAGGAACTACTCCCCATCAAACTGACTCCGAAAAAAACCGAAAATACAGGAATGAAATAGTGGTTCCCTCCAAAACCTAAACGAGAAACTACCAAGTTTAAGATCACACCCCCAACTAACCAGAACGTTATGCCTATAACTTGCCCCCAACGACCAATTAAATCGTACTCAATACCCCAAAAATACCAAGGCATAAGCGAAGGCGATGTCTGGAGAGCCGACCAAAAAAACAAACCTATTGTTAATATTATCAAAGAAATAGGATGTTGTACCCGAGAACCTGAAAAGAAGCTTGCTAACATTTAAAGCTGTGCTGTATTTTTGTGCCGAAATTACAATACATAGCATCATGATCAACGACATTGTTTACGCATTAGGTGACTTCTTTACTTGGACGTTCAAAATTCTTCCAACTTTAGGCAACTTGCCAAACGTCATCATTTCCCTGATCATTACGGGTTACTTCATCTACTGGCTTGGGCAAATTCGCAAGCACGAGCAAGCTGGTGAAAAATAATCAGTGTTGATTATCAAATTTTAAGCTATTCCTCCCGCATCCGGGAGTTAATCTTATATTATTCCCACCTCCCAAATTCTTTTTGGGGGGTTTTTTTGTTTTTACTCTTGCGTAATTATAGTACATTTCTTACATTTGCTGCATGCTAAAAATTCAGTCTTCATATCAATGGAATTATCCTTCTGGTGAGCTCGCCGAGCGCGCAATGTCGCTTAGTAGAGAGTGGGGTACTCAACCGGTAATTGCTATGCTGATGCTGCGCCGGGATTTGGAAACGCGCGATAAACAAAAATCGTTTTTTGTCCCCAAGCTGGAATTTCTGCATGATCCTTATCTAATGGCGGATATGCACAAAGCTGTTGATCGTATAATTCAAGCAAAAGAATCGAATCAGAAATTTATGATCTACGGGGATTATGATGTCGACGGAACAACATCTGTGGCCCTGCTGGCTCGATATTTTAAGCATTTTCACGACAATTTTATTACCTACATCCCTGATCGTTATAAGGAAGGTTACGGACTGTCGAAGGCCGGCATTGATTTCGCTCTGGAGGCCGGCTGCTCTTTGCTTATTGCTTTGGATTGTGGAATAAAAGCTGTGGATTTGGTCGATTATGCCAATACAAAGGGTTTGGATATTATTATTTGTGATCATCATACCCCAGCTGAGATACTTCCTAATGCAGTTGCTGTGCTGGACCCTAAGCGTTCTGATTGCTTGTATCCTTATAAAGAACTATCTGGTTGCGGAGTTGGATTTAAACTCCTAACGGCACTCGATTTAAAAACGAATCGAAATGGGGATTTTCTAATGCAGCAACTGGATATCTTGGCTTTGAGCATCGGTGCGGATATCGTTCCCATAACTGGTGAAAACCGAATATTAGCATATTTTGGGATGAGGCAAATAAAGACTTTTCCATCGCTGGGTATTAACGCATTAATTAAGGTTTCGGGTAGAGCTATCCATTCTATCGACGATGTTGTATTTTCGGTTGCGCCGCGGATTAACGCCGCTGGCAGAATTGAGCACGGTAGTTTGGCGGTAGAGTTGTTGAGTACTGAAGATCCACATCGGGCCAAACTACTGGCAGAGAAAGTCAATTTACTCAATCAACAGCGCCGAGATTTGGATAAGACGATTACCAACGAAGCTTTAGAGCAGATTAAGTCTTCATTGAATCCGGACGCCCCGGCAACGGTAGTTTGGAGTGATTCGTGGAATAAAGGCGTAATCGGAATTGTTGCGTCGCGCTTAATTGAAACCCATTATCGACCTACGATAGTGCTTACTCGAAGTGGTGATGTGTATGCAGGTTCAGCCCGATCCGTTGAGGGTTTTGATTTGTACCAAGCGCTCGATAAATGCCGCGATACACTGATTCAATTTGGCGGACATAAATACGCCGCGGGGATGACCATTTTACCGGATAAACTCGAAGCATTTAAAGCGAAGTTTTTGTCAACGGTTAGTCTATCTATTGAACCAGATCAAAAGACTCCCACGCTTTATATCGACGCCGTATTGCCCTTTGAGCAGATTGACGATACGCTCATCAATACACTTCGACGAATGCATCCCTTTGGACCCTCTAATATGAAACCGGTTTTTGTTACCCGTAACTTGATGGTGACGGATAACTCAAAAAAGGTTGGCTCGGATTTGACCCATCTTAAGATGGAGTTGGTAGATCCACAAAGCGGTGAAACCATTAATGCTATTGCCTTTGGTATGGGCGATAAGCTGGAGGCGTTAATTGCTTCGGAACGCGTACATGTTGCTTACCATTTAGAAGAAAACCACTGGAACGGCAAGGTTTCGAAACAGTTGCATGTTCTTGATGTCGTTTCTGAATAATGCTTATCCGTAAAAAGTCATACAGCGAATAAGGTTCAATATCGCTGCGATTTACCTAATCCAAACTTTTTTAGACCTTTGAAAGAAGTGACTTTACCATATCGGAAATTTCTTTTCCTCCTGCTCTACCGGCAATACTTTGGTTTGCTGCGCCCATCACCTTTCCCATATCGGCCATGCTAGAAGCTCCGGTTGTTGCGATAACCTCTTTAATAATTGCTTCGAGCTCTTGTGCAGAAAGCTGCTTGGGAAGAAATTCCTCGATAATACGTAGTTGAGCCTCTTCTTCTTCGGCAAGCTCTGGTCGGTTTTGCTCCCTGAAAATTTCTGCCGATTCCTTGCGTTGTTTTTGCAGTTTTTGCAACAAAGCCAACTCAGATTTCTCGTCTAAGGTCACTCCAGCTTTTTCCGTTTTCGCCAATAAAATTGCGCTTTTTATAGCGCGTAAGGCATTTAAAGCATCTTTGTCTTTGTTCTTCATCGCCTCTTTAAGGGAGGCGGTTATTTTGTTTTCTAAACTCATTTTAGTCTACGTTGTCGTGTAAGAAACTATTATTCCCTCTTAATCCAGAGCCTTGCTGTGAATTTCCAACACTCATGTTGCCAAATCGTTCGGATTTGCTAGGAATTTCATCGGGAAGCTCTAAACCTTTGCGCTTAAATGCGGGGATCGCCGACAACTCATCAAGCTCGTCAAGTTTTTTGCGGAAGCGATGATTGAATGCACGAAGTTGCTCCCTGCGTTCTTCGTTTTTTGTGCGCATACTATCGGAAATCGGACGATCAAATGGATTGGCGTCGGTTTCTTCACTGGTGGTTTTAGCTTCGGATATTTCTGGTTTTGAAACAGTATTTACTTGTAGTTTGATTTCTTCAGACTCATGGTTCTCCGTGTTTTTTACACCGGAAAGTTTCTTCTCCATATCTAAATAGTCCTCCAATTCATAGATGACTTTTTCCTCCTTTTGCTCGGATTCTTCTATATGGAGGTCTACCTCAAAAGAGGGTTCTTCCTTTGTTTCGATTCGCGTTTCGAAAGCGTCTTCCTCTAAAGCGATATTCTGCTCGGACTGATTATTTACATAATCGTTTTGTTCAGCTTCGTTGCGGATTTCTTCTTCGCTCTCATCCTCAATGTTGAAGGGAACATATTCGTCGGCTTCGTCTAGTGAAAAGGTAATGATATCTTCACTTTCAATGGGTGCCGATTCCGGTTGAAACACCTCTTCCTCAGCGGTAATTTGTGGCTTTTCATCATCGCTTTGAAAAAGGTCGATTTGTTTTATAGGCTTCTCTTCCTTCTTCGTACTAGCTTCTGATTTCAGTGGTTTTTCAAAAATATTTTGACTAACTTCTTGGTCATCTTCTAGCGTATGAACAATTTTTTTCGCCTGCTTAACGATTACAGTTTCTTGTTTTTCGGTAGAAAAACCGGTTGCGATTACGGTTACAGAAACCTCGTTTCCTAGACCTTCTTCTTCGCCAACGCCCATAATAATATTTGCGCTTCCTCCGGCTTGCTGTTGGATATGATCGTTGATTTCTCCAATTTCATCGATGGTAATTTCCTCTTGACCGGAAATAATGAGTAAGAGTACATTCTTGGCTCCACGGATGTGGTTGTCGTTGAGTAAAGGAGAGTCTAGTGCACGCATGATTGCTTCCTTTGCTCGGTTCTCACCGTTCGCTTTGCCGCTTCCCATGATGGCTGTGCCGGAGTTGTTTAGAACGGTCTTCGCGTCACGTAAGTCAATATTTATATTGTATTGGTGGGTGATGACCTCGGCAATTCCTCGAACGGCAATAGCCACAACCTCATCAGCCTTGGCAAATCCTGCTTTAAATCCTAAGTTGCCATAGACTTCTCGGAGTTTATTATTGTTGATCACAATGAGTGAATCAACATTTTTTCTCATTTCTTCGATACCGGTGTGCGCTTGCTGCAATCGACTTGCGCCTTCAAAGGCAAAGGGTGTGGTAACGATTCCCACCGTTAGAATTCCTTGTTCTTTAGCGATGCGTGCAATCACTGGTGCTGCACCAGTTCCGGTTCCTCCGCCCATTCCGGCGGTAACGAATACCATTTTGGTGTTTGATGCCAGAATGTTTTCAATTTCTTCGCGTGATTCCTCCGCGGCTTCTCTTCCAATATCGGGATTTGCTCCGGCACCAAGTCCTTCCGTGATGGTTCTCCCCAATTGGATTCTGTTGGGAATAGGACTAGATAATAGTGCTTGGTTATCGGTATTGCTAATGAAGAAGTCTACTCCACGAATGCCTTGTTCGTACATGTGGTTTACTGCATTTCCTCCTCCTCCACCAACACCAATAACTTTAATTACTGCCGGGGGGTTTTTAGGTAGGTCAAAATTGAGTCCGTCGAGCGTATCCATAAGTCTGAATTATTATTGTGTGGTTGGGGTTAGTTAAGGTCGTCGCTAATGAGCTTTTTAATGCTATTGAGAATGCGGTCGAAGTATTGAAAACGCGCTTTGCTTTTTTCTTCAGCTTGGTTCTCAGGTTTTTCTTCGGGGGGCTGCATTGTTGTTTCCTCAGCATTGTTGAGGGGAGCTTCAACAGCATTTTGTTCGATTTTTTCCTCGCTTGGATGAATGTTGCTTCCAGCATTGGTCATTGTGATGTCTTGACGCAAAGCTTCCATAACTAGTCCAACACTGGTAGCGTACATGGGTTCTTTTAGCTCAGGTGGTGAGCCTTGTGCCAATTTGTCGTCGGGATATCCAATACGGGTGTCCATCCCAGTAACATATTCTACCAGTTGTCGAATGTGCTTGAGCTGTGATCCTCCGCCGGTAAGAACAATGCCGGCTATGAGTTTTTGGGAAGGTTCTTCGTGGCCGTATTTTTTAATTTGCAGAAATACCTGCTCGATGATTTCCATCACGCGTGCATTGACGATCTGCGATAGTTTTTTAAGGGAAATCTCTCTTCCTGGTCGACCATTTAGGCCGGGTATTGAGACAATTTCGGTTTCTTTATTCTCTCCTGGCCAGGCAGATCCATAGCGTACCTTGAGTTGTTCCGCGTGGCGTTCGATGATGGAGCATCCTTCTTTGATATCGTTGGTGATGACGTTTCCACCGTAAGGTATTACGGCTGTATGACGAATGATGTTATCTTTGAAAATAGCGATGTCGGTAGTTCCGCCCCCGATATCAACGAGGACCACCCCTGCTTCTTTTTCTTCTTGAGAAAGTACAGCTTCGGCGGAGGCTAGCGGCTCAAGTGTTATCAGATTTTCTTCAATACCAGCATTTTGAATGCATCGATGTATGTTTTTAATGGATCCAATATGGCCTACTACTATGTGGAAATTTGCTTCAACTCTTCCCCCAGCCATCCCGATAGGCTCTTTTACATTTTCTTGCCCATCGATTTTGAATTTTTGTGGCAACACGTGAATAATCCGTTCACCGGGCAACATGGTTAATTTTTGGGCATTGCCAATGAGATTGTTGATGTCGCTTTCGTCAATAACGGCTTCGGCATCATCTCGGGTGATGTAATCGGAGTGTTGTAAACTACGGATGTGTTTGCCGGCGATTCCCGCTACCACCGTGCTGATTTTCAGGCCAGCTTGATTCTCAGCTTGTTCAACTGCTTGCTTAATGGAGTTTACTGTCTGCAAGATGTTATTGACAACACCGCCTTCAATTCCCAGTGATTTGGCCTTGCCAATTCCGAGAATTTCAATTTTATTCTGCTCGTTATAGCGTCCAATAATGGCAACTATCTTCGTGGTTCCTAGGTCTAAGCCTACAGCGTAATTTGTGGTGTTTTCCATCATTGCGTTACTTTATGATTCATTGCTTTCAGGTTTAGTATTGGCACACAACCTGATTTTTATATTGTACGTCAAGGGTTTTTATCTTTTCAGCTCTTTCGGTATTTAGTGCATTTTTCCAAAAGGCCTCTAAGTTAAAAAGTCGCTCCTCAATTTCTTGACCTCTTCCCAAACGAATGCGAAAATTCATTCGTGAAGGATACAGGTACGCCATCCCGTCTTCATCCACATGAACACCGATAATGCGTTCGTGGAAGAAACTGTTGCCCTCTATTGCACCTAATAGAGTCATCAGCTTACTCCTTTCCCAAGCGTTTACAGATCCGGTGATGAGAATTACAGGCGCGCTGTATCGCTTGCTAAGGGGCATCGTATCGCCTTGTTGATCGAGATAATACGTATGATTATCACTAAAAACTCGTGCTACAGGAGTGCGCAATTTTGCGACAATATGCAATGCTCCATTAAGCGATGAAAATACTTCAGTATGTGCGATGTGAGGATGCTGATTTAAAGTTTCTTCCAACATGAAGGTGTTAATTTCTTGTCGGTTACGTTCAAAGCAACATTCGGTTTTTTCGTGCAATGTATTGAGGATATCCTCAGCGCTTACCATAGCCGAATATAGGGGGTGAATAATTAGCACTTTCGGGGTGTCGATGATTTGGTTTTTGGTGATCTTTTTTGAATACACCTTCGATGCCGTGAGCGCCGTAATCATCGTCACTCCGAGAAATATTTCGAATATGATTCTCCACTTAGACATACGGTGACTTTTGGTTATTGAGCTTGGTTAAGCAATTTTTTACCTGAGGAATCAACAATTCAATGTCACCGGCTCCGGCAATTACTGTGACTTGGGGCTTGGTTTCTTCAATCCAATTTGTAAGTTCTTCTTTTTGAATACATCTTGCATTCTTGTTCTTCATCAACCGCAAAATTTCCTCGCTATCTACTCCGTGTTCGGGCAATTCGCGGGCGGGGTAAACGGGTAACAAAATGGGGTGCGGGACTTTATCCAGCGTTGCAGCAAACTCTTTTAGAAAGTCTTTGGTGCGACTGTATAAGTGTGGCTGAAAGATCAGGGTGTAGTTCGACTTAGGCCACATCTCTTCAATGGTGTTTATCAGGGCTTCTAATTCTGTGGGATGGTGGGCGTAATCATCGATGAGCACCGGGTTTTCCATGTGTTTTTCAAAGCGCCTCTTCACACCTTTAAATCCTTGCATTCCAGCGGCTATTTGATCTATGGGTACTCCGTCCATGATTGCAGCTGCAGCAGCTCCTACGGCGTTTTCTAAGTTGTGTCGCCCAGCTAAGGGAAAGTACATTTTTTGTCGTTCACCTTTTGGTGTCACTAATTCGAAGTGATAGCCTCCGTTTTCGGTTCGTATGTTCGTTGCGTGGAAGTCTGCCTTTTCTTCCAATCCGTAGGTGAAGTCTGCTTGAACATCCAGTCCTATTCTTTTTATTACAATTCCGTTTTGTTTAGCAATTCCGGCAAATTCACCGAAGGTTTTTAGTAGGTTTTCGGCGGACTCGTAGATGTCTAGATGGTCGCTATCGGTATTGGTTATGATGGCAATATTTGGTCGTAAGTGCAGAAATGAGCGATCGTATTCGTCGGCTTCAACTACTACAGTTTCAATTTCCCCGCTAACGTAATTGCTTTGAAAATTTCCGGCTAAGCCACCAAGAAACCCATAGACTTTGTGACCTCCTTGATGACAGAGATGGGTTAAAATCGAAGAGGTTGTGGTTTTGCCATGTGTGCCAGCCACTGCCAGACATCGCATATTTTTGGTGATGAGCCCAAGAATTTCGGCTCGTTTGGATATGGGATATCCATTTTCTGTGAGGTGTCTCAGAATTTGATTATCGTTTTTCACCGCTGGTGTTCGAACAATAAGACAGTTATCAGGCTTCCAATCTTTTGGAAACAACTGAATGTTGTCCTCATAGATTATTGCTGCTCCTTCTTGCTCTAAGTTGCTTGTGAGTTCCGATTTGTTGCGGTCAAAGCCAGCGACTCTGTGACCTCTTTCTAAGAAAAACCTAGCGAGTCCACTCATTCCTATCCCTCCGATACCTAGGAAGTATATGTTATTTGGTATGTTGTTGTCTGAAGTCATGGCTTATAATAGTGCTTCAATCTGTTCAACAATGTGTAGGGTGGCCTGTGGTTTTCCAAGTCTTAATGCATTTTCAGCAATCAACTCCCGCTTATTGGCATTGGCGATAAGCTCGTTAAGTATTGTGGGAAATTCCGTTAAATTTTTTTCGTCCACAACCTCGGCGGCTCCATTTTCTTTTAGACTTTCAGCATTTTTTCTTTGGTGATCTTCCGCCACATATGGTGAGGGGATTAGAATCGCTGTTTTTCCTAAGGCACATAGCTCAGATAGGGTGCTTGCACCGGCACGTGCTACAACAATGTCGGCGGCTCGGTACGCTGAGCTCATGTCGTCAACGAACGCAGATATCCAAATTCCTGATTTTTTTTCAAATTCAGGGAGGTAATCTTTTGCGTGTGTAGAGCCGGTTTGCCAGATGAGTTGGTGTTTGGTTTCATCAAAGGTTTCACGTACCCATTGGGCGGTGCTTTGGTTGATTGATTTAGCGCCAAGACTACCCCCAGTGACGAATATGGTAAGTAGTTCGGGTTTTAGTTTGAAGTTTTTTCTTGCCGTCGCCTGGTCTACATTGGCCGAAAGCAAATTTTCACGTATGGGATTCCCAGTAATGACGATTCGATTTTTAGGAAACCAGCGCTCCATACCCTCGAAAGCTACGCAGATTTTATGGGCGTATTTACCCAATATTTTATTGGTGATTCCCGGATACGAATTTTGTTCTTGTATAATTGTGGGTACGCCATTTCGCGCAGCGGCGTAGAGCAGTGGTCCGCTGGCAAATCCTCCAGTCCCAATAGCTATTAAGGGTTTGTGCTTGCGGATAATTCGGTATGATTTCCAAAGTGAGGAAATTAATTTGAAGGGAAAGAGAATGTTTTTCCAAGGTTGGCTCCTTTGTATTCCACTAATCCACAATCCTGTAATGGGATATCCCGCTTTAGGCACGCGTTGCATTTCCATGCGATCGGACGCTCCTACAAATTCGATATGCAAATCAGGGTGGCGCTCCTTCAACGCATCTGCAATAGCAATAGCCGGGAAAATATGTCCTCCCGTTCCACCTCCGCTAATAATGACTGTTTTTTTCTTCATTTTTATGCTACTGCGGTGTTTTCTTGTTCAACGAGTGGCTCATCGCTAGGCTTACTTTCCTGTGATACGCGCAATACGATACCAAGTGCTATACAGGTGACCCAAATGCTGGAGCCTCCTGCCGAAAGCAAGGGTAGTGTTTGTCCGGTTACAGGCACTAGATTTACCGCAACAGCCATGTTTATAAATGCTTGAAAAATGAGACTGAATCCAACAGCAAATGCGGCAAGCGATCCGAAAAAACTACTGGATCGCAAGGAAATCCTCATGATGCGAATCCATAGAAATAGGTAGAATGCCATTACGGTTAGTCCGCCTACGAAGCCGTATTCTTCCACGATAATTGCGTAAATGAAATCGGAGTTGGATTGAGGGAGAAAGTTTTTTTGTGCACTTTTGCCGGGTCCTTTGCCCACAACCATGCCGTTACTAATTGCCATTCTCGCTTTCTCCACTTGATAGTTGACGGCTTTTTCTCCGCTTGTAAATGATTCTATACGAGCTTTCCACGTATCTACACGGTTACTCATGGAAGGCATTACGCTAACGGTAAGTATGAATAGAGTAGCCATTAGTACGAGTCCTCCACTTATGGCTGCGATGTATTTCGCTGGATATCCACCTACAAAGAGCACCAGTGCACAGGATACGTAGAGTAAAACTGCGGTTGAAAAGTTCGCGGGAAAGATCAAGGCCAGAATGATTGCTAGTGGGACGTATATAACCCAGCTATTTTTCATAGTCCACTCATTTCTTTGGCGTTTACTTAAGCATCGTGGCAGATAAATTAACAGAGCTAAAGCGGCCAAAGCGGAGGTCTGAATACTTACTCCAACTCCCGGTACGATTAACCACCGACTGGCATTTGCGCCATCAATCTCTGTCCCCATTGAAAGTGTAAGAGCCAGTAAACCAATTGCTAATATCACCCCAAATACCGATAGACCAGCGATGTATCTCAAGGGAACGAGATGGGTAAGGAAAAGTATAGCCAAGCCGATGATTAGGTGGGTTGCGTGTTTGAATAGCAAACTTCCAACGGTTACCTTGCCATACACAAAAGCTAAGTTTGCGCTGGCGCTGTAAACGCTGAGAAATGACGCTATCATCATCAGTGCAATGATGGCCCAAATGACGCGGTCGCCTCCTATGGATTTGCTTAAATTCAAAACTCTTATGGGATGTTAATATGCTTAAAGTTGACGCACCCAATATTTAAACTGCTGACCTCGATCTTCGTAATTTGAAAACAAATCGAAGCTGGCACATGCGGGTGACAACATTACGGTATCACCCTTTTGACCCAAAGAGAAAGCCATTTTCACAGCTTTTTCCATGTCGCGTGTTTCGGTTATCACTTTTACCCGACCTGTGAATTCGTCCATCAACTTTTTATTATCAATGCCAAGACACACGATTGCTTTCACCTTTTTTTCAATCAGAGGGATAAGCTCGGTGTAATCATTTCCTTTGTCAACGCCTCCAGCAATCCAAATGATTGGTTTGCTCACGCTTTCTAGGGCATACCAAGTGGCGTTTACGTTTGTTGCTTTTGAATCATTGATGAAATGAATTCCGCGAATGGTGCCGGCAGGTTCTAATCTGTGCTCAAGTGAATCAAAATTCATAAGTGATTCGCGAATGCTCTCTTTGCGAACTTGGAGTAGGCGTGCGGCCATTGATGAGGCCATTGAGTTTTGAGCATTGTGGGTTCCGGGTAATGAGCGTTCTTCAAATTTCATAATTTCGTTGTTATCGAGGGATAGTATTAGGTGATTATTTTCGTCGAGCCAAGCTTGGCTCTGATTGTTTTTATGAGTGCTAAATCCCAAGCATTTGCAGTTTGGGGGGTATTGGGCCATTGTTTTTGTGGTCCATTCATCTTCTGTATTGTAAATGAAATAATCGCTCGCCTGCATATTTTTAATGAGCTTAAATTTTGCAGCTACGTATTGTTCCATTTCGTAGTTGTAGCGATCAAGGTGGTCCGGACTGAAATTGGTGATTACAGCAATGTGTGGTCGGAAATTAATGAGGTGGTCACATTGAAAGGAGCTTATTTCCAGTACATAGATGTCTTTTTCTTCCTCTTCGGCAAGCAGTCGAGCGAAACTTTTGCCAATATTTCCACCTACACCAACGCTTAGACCTGCTTTTTTCAGTAAATGTCCGGTTAGGGCTGTGGTTGTTGTTTTGCCGTTGCTTCCAGTTATTGCTACAATTTTCGCTGTGGTGTATCTCCCGGCGAATTCAATTTCAGACATAATTGGAATGCCAGCTTGCTCAATGGCTTTAACGATTGGGGCTTTATTGGGTATTCCTGGACTTTTCACCACATATTCACAGGTCAAGAGCTGTTGAATATCGTGTTTGCCTATTTCGCATTCAATTTGGTTATTATCCAACTCTTCCCGGAATTTTTCGGCTAGGGGGTTAAGGTCGGAGAAATAGAAATCTAGGCCCTGTTTTTTTGCTAACAGAGCTGCTCCAACGCCGCTTTCTCCGGCACCTAAAATTCCTATTTTTTGAGCCATTACCGTAGTTTTAGCGTTACGAATGTGAGTATAGCTAGCATGATGGCAACAATCCACATGCGGGTAACAATTTTAGCTTCGTGATAGCCTTTTTTCTGATAATGATGATGCAGGGGGGCCATTAAAAATACCCTTCGCCCTTCTCCGTACTTTTTCTTGGTGTATTTGAAATAGGCGACTTGTAGTACTACCGATAGATTTTCGGCCAGAAATACTCCGCATAGTATGGGGATGAGTAACTCCTTGCGGGTTGCCAACGCCAATACGGCAATAATTCCACCAAGGGCCAAGCTTCCGGTATCGCCCATGAAGACTTGCGCGGGGTATGCGTTGTACCATAAAAAGCCCACGCAAGCGCCGACCATCGCGCCCACAAAAATGGTGATTTCGCCCGCTCTTGGTATATACATGATATTGAGGTAGTCGGCAAAGATTACCGAACCAGAAACGTAGGCAAATATCCCTAGGGTTATTGCACTTACTGCGGAAACACCGGTGGCCAAACCATCGAGTCCATCAGTTAAATTCGCGCCATTGGATACTGCCGTTACAATAAAAATTACCAAGGGAATAAAAATCATCCACCCGAATTTGCCGTAACTCGGATTGATCCATCGCAAGGGTGCACTGTAGTCTAACTCGTTGTTTTTGACAAAGGGAATGGTGGTTTTTGTCGATTTTTCTTCGTCGAGAAACACGGGGGTTCTTTCTCCAATTTCGGTGATCAATGGAGCATCCGGTGTTGCCTTTTCGCGAATGGTTACGTCGGGGTGAAAATATAAAATGCTGCCTACGATTGCGCCTAGGCCGACTTGCCCTATAACTTTAAACTTGCCCTTGAGGCCTTTTTTGTCCTTTTTGAAGACTTTTATATAATCGTCGATAAAGCCAATCATCCCCGTCCAAACCGTTGTGATGAGAAGAAGAATGATGTAGATGTTGGTTAGTCGAGCAAAAAGCAGGGTGGGTATTATGATTGCCGCCAAAATGATCAAACCGCCCATTGTTGGGGTGCCCGCTTTTTGGTTTTCGCCTGCCAATCCGAGATTTCGGACTTCTTCACCGACTTGTTTTGCGCGAATAAATTCGATGATTCTCTTGCCAAATACGAGTGATATGAGTAATGACGTTATTACCGCCATTGAAGTCCTGAAGGTTATGTACTTAAAAACCCCAGCTCCAGTGAGTTGGTATTCGGCATCGAGGTATTCGAATAGATAGTACAGCATGCTTACTGGAATTTTTTGTTAAAGGATTCAATGACTTCCCGGTCGTCAAATGGATGCTTGACGCCTTTGATTTCTTGGTAGGTTTCGTGGCCTTTCCCGCTTATCAGTACAATATCCCCCGACTGTGCAGTGTGTAGAGCGCTCATAATAGCCTCACGGCGATCGGTGATGGATTGACATTTCTTACGGTGTACGATTTCCACGCCGTTCTCCATTTGAGCTATGATGTCTTGCGGATCTTCATCGCGTGGATTATCAGATGTAAAGATCACTAGGTCAGCTAATTTTGCGCTGATATTGCCCATGCTGGGTCTTTTCTCTTTATCGCGATTTCCACCACAGCCTACCACCGCAATCAGTTTTTGATCAGGTGTTTTTATTTCTATTAGGCTTTCAAGAATGTTGTTCAAGGCATCGGGAGTATGGGCGTAGTCAATTACCGCGTTTACTCCCGTTGCGGTTATTTGTTTTTCAAAGCGTCCACGTACGGGTTTTAGTTTGCTTACATGGACCAAGGTGTCGTGCTTTGGCAGGCCTAATAGATCAACGATGGCAATCGCAACGCCTAGGTTGTATGCGTTAAATTCGCCGTTTAGCGTGCTAAAAAATTCTGTGTCACTAGTCTTTATCAGTAAACCGTTAATGTCGTTTTCCAGAATTTTGTAGTTATAGTCGGCTGGAGTTCTCAAGGCGTAGCTAAATGTTTTAGCCTTGGTGTTTTGCACCATGACGGAACCATTTTTATCATCGGCGTTGTAGAGTGCAAAAGCGTCTTTCGGCAGGTCGTCGAAGAGCTTTTTCTTCGCGCGGATGTAATTCGCTAATGTTTTATGGTAGTCGAGATGGTCGTGACTCAAATTGGTGAATGCAGCACCGTTTATTTTTGTCCCCGCTAGTCTATCCTGCTCAATGCCATGACTTGAGGCTTCCATGAAGCAAAGTTCCACTCCGGCTTCGACCATTTTTGCTAGATGCATCTGCAACTGAACCGAGTCTGGGGTTGTATGTGTAGCGGGAATAATTTGATCATTGATGCGCACGTCGATGGTCGAAATTAGACCACAAGGAAATCCCATATCTCGGCAAAGGTTGAATAGTAGTGTCGTTACCGTTGTTTTTCCGTTGGTCCCGGTTACGGCGACGAGCTTGATTTTCTCTGAGGGGTTGTCATAGAAGTTTGCTGCGATAATCCCTAATGCCTTGGCCGACGACTGAACTTTTACGAAAGTGACGTTTTCTGCTTGCTGACTGGGTATTTCTTCGCAAATGATTGCGGTAGCTCCTTTGGCAATAGCCTGCTCTATATACTGATGTCCATCTGTAACGCTCCCACGCAAGGCCACAAAGCACCACTGCGATTCTATTCTACGCGAATCAGCGGTTACTCCCATAACAGCGATATGGGTGTTGCCAACAATTTCGGTAAGTCCTGCTTTGTATAGTATATCAGCGAGTTTCTTCATCGGTCTTGTGGTTATTTCAGAACAAGTTCAACGGTGCTATTGGGCTTGATTTTTGTCCCAGCACCCGGATATTGATTATGTACATTGCCGTTTCCATGAATGGTAATTCTGAGTCCAGCATTTTCTAGCATCGCAATGGCTTGATGGCCGGGCATTCCTCGTAAATCTGGTAAATTGTTCTGGTGCAGTTGATTGCTTATGTTTTCGAGAGGTAGACTAGCAAATTGTTTGGGGTTAGTAAGGGACTCAATTTCTACGGGTATTTCCGTGTATAAATTGTCGGCAATAATCTTGGCTACCGGTGCGGCAACGGTGCTTCCGTAATAACCTATTTGTGGATTGGGAGAATTGATGACAACAATAATGGAATAGCGGGGTTGATTTGCCGGGAAATATCCCGCAAAAGAAGCTTGGTATTTTGGTGATGATTTGTCTGCTCTCCAGTATTCTAGTTGACAAGTTCCGGTTTTTCCTGCCATTTGGTAAAGATTACTACGAATGTTTTTTGCCGTTCCTTCGGTGACGACTCTTTCTAGAAGATTTTGAACTTTGGCAATATTTGTGGGTGAAGCGATTGAGGGGTTAATGACTATGGGTTCGAATCGTTGAACCAGTTTTCCGTGAGCTCGAATTTCCTCTACGAGATAGGGTTTTAGCATAATGCCATTATTAGCAACTGCGTTGTACAGTGTAAGAATTTGCAATGGTGTCATGCTGGTTTCGTATCCGAAGGCCATCCAAGGCAAGGTAATTCTCGACCAGCTGGCGTCATTTGGATGGGGGATTTTGGGTTTTCCCTCTCCTACGATTTCGGGCTCTAAGGGTTTATGTAGTCCTAATTTGTACAGTCGATTCACAAAATTTTCCGGACGATCTCCGTAGAGTTCATGTACGATACGCGCAAAGCCTACGTTTGAGGATTTGATGAATACATCGCCTAAGGAAATAGGTCCAAACCCACCACCTCCAGCGGCAACGTTAGCGTCGCGAACATTGGCTCCAAATATTTCCCAAACGCCATTTTGTGTGTCCACAATTGTGTTGGTATCCACTTTACCGTCTTCAAGTAGCGCAATTAATGTAGCGAGTTTAAAAGTAGAGCCAGGTTCCGTACTCTCCCAAATGGCGTAATTTCGCTTTTCGTAATAATGACCACGTGAATTTCTCCCCAGATTTGAGATCGCGCGAATGGCTCCGGTTTGCACGTCCATAACAACTGCCGTTCCGTGATCTGCTTCATATTTTTCCAAATAACTAAGCAGAGCATGATGGGTGATGTCTTGAATTCGCGTGTCTATAGTTGTAACGATATCGTGTCCATCTCGAGGTTCTGTTAGATAGCCCTCGTGTAAGGGTTTGTAGTTGCCTTGCGCAATTTTTTGCATGAGCTTACGTCCGTCGGTGCCTGCTAAAATGTGCGCAAAAGCGCCTTCTAATCCAGCGGCCGAGTTCTGCTTTTCATAGCCGATGGTTCGTTCGGCTATTTTATCTAACGGCATTTTGCGGTAGTTTTTCTGCTCGGCAATAAGGCCGCCTCGGTATTTTCCCAGTTTGAAAATTGGCAGCTCCTTGAGTTTGATGAGGGTGTTGTAACTGGTTGACTTCGTGATGGGAACATATCGGTTTCCCGACTTACGAGAGGCGGAAAGTGTGCTTTTCCACTGGGAAGCATTTTTTTCTGGAAACAATTTGGCGAGACCAGCAGCTAGTTCATCAATACCTTCATTCCAATCATTTTCACGCACACTTACCGGATCCATGTAGATGTCAAATACGGGCATGCTGGTGGCCAATAGTTTTTCATCGCTACTGTATATGTTGCCTCTTCCTGCTGGGATACTGATTTCCCTTATGAGTTGGTGTTCGCTTTGTTCACGAATTTCTGGACCGTCAATAAATATGAGCACCACCAACTTGAACATTACCCCAATCGCAATCGCAATGGGGAACATGCCAAATAGAATGAGGCGTTTGTTCATATTTGTACGTGGGTCGGTCACTTTTCTACGTAAATTATATTTGGTGGTGTAGGACTTTCTATTAAATCAATCGCCGATGCCCGGAACACAACTTTTGATCTTGAACTTTCTTTCATTAGTCTGCTGCGGGTATCGATATATCGACTGTTATACTCTTTCATTTCCGATCGCAGGCGCTGAAGTTCATGTACTTTTACCTCAATCAGATGTCCACTGTAAATGCTAATTCCAGCCAAAACGGCTAAATACAGAACGGTTGGCCAGTATCGCTGAATTTTTGGGTCGAGGAGAAATTCCCCGGAAACGATACTGCCGGTTTTGTTGCGCGGTTTTTCTGTTGTGCCTTTCTCTTTCATAGTCTTTCGGCTATTCGCATTTTTGCACTTCTCGCTCGCGGGTTAATCGATATTTCTTGGTCTGATGGCACAATGGGTTTGCGTGAAATTCCTTTGAAGGGAAGTAGGCGCTTTCCAAAATCATCACGTATGGGCTCATCGTCGGTATTTCCACTGCGAATTAGATGTTTTACCATTCGGTCCTCCAACGAGTGGTAGGTAATACTCACAAATCTTCCTTCGGGTTTAAGTACCGAGGCAATCTGTTCCAAGAACTCTTCAAGCGCACCCATTTCGTCGTTGACTTCAATGCGAAGGGCTTGAAATACTTGCGCCTTAACGGACGACAAATGCTTGGGTGAGTAGGCTTTTTCAATGATATGAAGCAGCTCAAAGGTGCTTGTTATGTCTTTCTCCGCTCGGGCTTTTGCAATTAAATGCGCGAGATATCCAGCGCGAGGAACTTCTCCATATTTCGAGAGTATTCTTCGCAATTCGCTTTCGTCGTACTGATTGATTACGCCAGCAGCGGTTAAGGGCGTTTCTGGATTCATTCGCATATCGAGTTCAGCATCGAACCGAAACGAAAAACCCCTTTCCGCAGCGTCAAACTGATGCGATGAAACCCCGAAATCTGCGAGTATGCCATCTACCTGCGTAACGCCATATAGGCGTAACGCTTTTCGTAATTGACGGAAATTTTGGGCGATAAGTGTAAATCGTGAATCTTTTAACGCGTTTTGGCGCGCATCAGGATCTTGATCAAAAGCTAATAATCGCCCACCTTGACCAAGATTTCTTAAAATCAGACTGCTGTGGCCGCCACCTCCAAAGGTCGCGTCAACATAAATGCCGTTTGGCTGTATATTTAACGCTTCAATGGATTCATCAAGCAATACAGGATTATGATAGGGGGTTGTGCTCATCCGGTCCGAATTGTCCCATTACATCTTCAGCTAAAGCACCAAAGTCCACCTGATCATCGTTGATGATCTTTTCATACGTGTCTTTGTCCCAAATTTCGATGATACGCCCCGCAGCACTGAGAATGATCTCTTCTTTAATACCAGCAAAAGCTCCAAGCTCCTTGGGTATTAGTAGGCGTCCATTTCCGTCAACTTCCACAATTCGAACTCCCGCAGTATACATCCTTATGAAGTCTGCATTCTTTTTTACAAAACGGTTGAGCCGATTGAGTTTTTCCATGACGGTATTCCATTCTTGCATGGGATAAAGTTCCAAGCAAGATTGAAAAACACTGCGCTTCACTACAAATCCATCGGATATCACTCCCTGCAACTGCCTTTTTAATGCAGCGGGAAGTGCTACCCGGTTCTTGGAATCGGGCTTACATTCATGAACACCAATGAGATTGAGCTTAGTCACGTACTTCTGTTTTTCAAGGTTCAAATATACCACTTTGTTCCACTTTACACCACTTTGTTAATAAGTTTTCCCACTTTGTTTCGAAGCATCCTCATTTTGGTGTCGTAAAATGTCTTGGATTATCGCTGGTTTTTGGCTTTTCAGCTCTTCAGAAAAAACTGCTAACGGAGGGTATTTTTGCTAAAATTTTGTTTTAGATTTCTTGGCGTCAGCATTTTTCAATCTTGCCATCGTACTTTTGCGGATTGACTGCTATACACTTATGGATATAGAATTTCCCAAGCAATTGATTTTTCTCTGTGGGGGCAAAAGGAAGTATGTGCTTCAACTTTTGATCCTGCTGAATGTATTTTTTATAGGTGAGACGCAGGCGCAAGACTTCCCGGTAATTAATGAGGCTTGCAACCATTATTTTAATTCGGTGGTGGATAGGGAGGGTGATGGCTCCGCTTGGGTGGAGTTGTACAACCCAACCGATTCGGTGATTTCAATGAATGCTTGGTATTTATCGTCGGATACTTTTAATCTTCGAATGTATCCGCTACCAGATACCTTGATTTATCCCGGAAAATTTTTATTGATTGCTCTTTCGGGGAAGTATAGTTCGAATACATATATCATTGATGGTCATTTTGCATGGTCAAAAGATCAGCCCCGTCTGTTTTTATCGGATAGTGTGGGCGTACGTGATCAGATTCATATGCCCGATTTGCCGTATGATCATAGCTACGGTAGAGTAAGTGATGGCGATAGTTTGTGGGAGGCTTTTCGTTTGCCCACGCCGGGAGCGACAAACTTTGGCGCAAAGCGCTTCGTGCCCATTACCGAACAATTGACGGTTTGGCCTTTCTCCGGCTGGTATCAGGTAGATAGTATTCGTTTAGAAGTCGGGTCTTCAGCTTCTGATTTGGAAATCCGTTACGCGTTTCAAGGCTTTTCTCCTGAGGATTCTTCAGCTTTTGTGTACTCCAATTCAGCTTGGATTTATCCGCATCAAAGCGATACTTTTGCGTGGATCCCCACTACGGTGAATTCCTTGGAGAGTCTGTTTCGCTGGCGCCAACCTCAGAATGTTCCCTCATTTGTCAACACTCTCAGCATTGCGGGATATCGTAACGGCGAGCGTGTAACACCCTATTATTATCGTCACTACTTCATGCAGCGTTCTGCGCCAAGTTTTAATTTGCCAGTGATTTCGATACAAACCCCGCCGGATAATTTGTTTGGATTTGAACGGGGAATTTATGTCCCTGGGCGCGTACACGCAGAAACGCCGGTGACGAGTTGGCCGTGGGGAACGGGAAACTTTCACGAGCGAGGAAGGGCATGGGAACGCCTAGCGCATCTGTCTTTTTTTGAGCCTGACGGAAGTCTGGCTTTTGAGCAAAATTTGGGTTTGCGAATTCATGGCGGTGGAAGTCGTGCCTTGCCTATGAAGAGCTTGAGACTTTATCCAAGAGGAATTTACGGTGAATCGCGTTTGCGGTATCAGTTTTTTCCAGAACGCGATTTTACAAATTACAACCGAATTTTACTCCGAAATAGCGGTCAAGATTTTGTGAAAACGATGTTTACCGACGCTATGGTGAGTCATATTGTGGCTCCATTGGATTTGGATAGACAGCTTTCTCAGGCCGCGGTTCACTATATAAATGGTGAATTTTGGGGGGTGATTAACATTCGAGACCGCATCGATGAACACTTTATATCCTACACCCGAAATGTGCCGGAGGAGCAGGTGGAATTGATAGAGGTGTTTAGACCAACTCAGGAAGAAGAAGACAATGGTTGGTCCAGATTTATGTTACAGCTATACGATTTTGATGACTATAATGATGATGGTTTTTTCGATTTTATGGAGGAACATCTCGATATTGATAATTTGATAGACTATCTAATAGTTCGCTTATATATTGGCTCGTTTGATTGGCCCGGGAATAATCGAATGGTTTGGAGAGATAAACGGGGTGGGCGATTCCGAAATATCCTTTTCGACAACGATCATACTCTAGAAAGATATGATTTCAATACTTTTGAATTGGCCCTAAACCCTAATGGTCCATTTTGGCCCAACCCTCGCTGGTCAACAGCACTTTTTCGAGCAGCAATGCAAAATGATATTTTTTTGGAAAAATTTATTGCTCGAAATGCCTGGATGATTAAAGAGATTTTCGCTCCAGAGCGCCTTACAGCAATTTTAGATTCGTTTGTAGAGCTCTATGAGCCGGTGATGTTTGACCAAATTTCTCGCTGGCAAAAACCGGGAGAAAATATCGGAGCATGGTATTTTTATCTGCAATTTATACGAGAATTTATTGTGAAACGACCTTGCTTTATGCGACAGTTCACCATTGATCAGTTCAATTTGCACTGGACATACTTAGCGGAGCTCGAATGTGAGAACCGGCAATTGGAAAATAGTTCGCAATCTTCAAAGTTGAGAATGGAGGTGTTTCCCAATCCTAGTGACGGTCAATTTACACTGGCCGGACTAATCACGCCATATTCAAAAGTGAAAATTTCCGTTTCTAACACCTTGGGTCAAACGGTGCATAATGAAAGCTCATTTATAGATGCTTCTTATCTGATCAAACATTTTGACTTGCGACTTAATCTGCAACCGGGTGTTTACTATATTCGGGTGGAAAATGAGGGAGCGGTCGCGGTGTTGCGCTACATAAAAAATTAATCACATGCTAGAAAACTTCCATACTTATGTAATGATCTCTGGAACTTCATCGGGTTTGGGTAAGGCTTTGGCTGAAGATTGGTTAAGTATGGAAGGTGTTTTGGTGGAAGGTCTTTCGAGGAGAAGTTCAATTAAACACCCCAGATATGTCCATCAGTTTGTTGATTTGTCCGATGAAAAGCAAATTCAAAACGTGAAAATCAATTTTCCAAAGGGAATTCAGCGAGCTGTTCTGATCAATAATGCGGGCACAATTAATCCTGTGGGAATCATTGATACAGTGGATTCATCTTCGGTTGCGGCACATTTCCGACTGAACATCTTCGCGGTTTATAGCTTGATGCAAAACTTTTTGATCAATCATCCAAAGGGGGCTCTGCCTCACATCGTGAATATTAGCAGTGGAGCCGGCAGCTATCCTGTGCGTGGTTGGGCGGCTTATTGTGCTTCGAAAGCAGCTGTGGATGCAATGACTAAGGTAGTGGCTGAGGAACATCCTGATATTCCTGTTTGGTCCTTGGCTCCAGGGATAGTTGATACAGACATGCAAAAGCAAATCCGCAATTCTGACCCCAATACGTTTCCAGAACACCAGCGATTTGTGGATTATCACAAAAATGGGAGTTTGATTACACCAACTCGCATTGCTCAAAAAATCAATGAGTTGATTCGAAATCCCGAAAGAATTCAACAGCCCGTTTTTTCCATTCGCGATTATTTGTAGTAACTCGTTCGCGACTAAATCATATTTAGTTGCAAGCTTGCGTGATATCGTATTTGTCTAACATTTACCTTTGTGATGCTTATAGCAAAAAAGCATAAGCTTGAGTTGACTTTAGATGATAAATTTTTTGAAATGCTTCGGACTATTGGCCAATAACACAAAGGTCCCTTTTCAAATGCTCAATTAGTCTGCTCAATAATTCATTTGAATCCTTTTTGCACGTGTTTTTTAATCACCAGATATCGCAACTTATGACCAAACATTTACCCCCAAACGCAATTTTTACGAGCAAGACTTTGTTGATCGGTTTCCGAAAAAGTCAGTTGGTTAAATACGCGTATACCGTCCTTTCGTTGATTATGGTTCTTTCGTGCTCGAAAGACCCTGGAGTAATCCTTCCCGATCCGCCGCCTTCACCTCCCTCTACTTTGGAGGAGCAATTGCGAGGATCCTGGACTGCAGATTACGTTAGTTATGCATTTGAAGTTGGTTTTGATCCGGGAATAGGTATCGAGGTTCCGTTTACCAGTCGGGGTATAGTGGATAATCCTAACTCCACTATGGAGTTTATCCCGGCAGCACAACTCGTTGATTATCGCTTGTCCGCAACGGTGAACTTCATCATTCCCGGCCTCAATTTTCCAATTCCAATTCCTTTGTCATTTAACGGATCGGGTGATTACATTATCCAAGGAAAGCAAATTATAGTCAATGAGCCTAGAGGTGTCCGGCGATTTGAGGTGCTTTCTCACGGCCCTTTTCATCTGACCCTCTTCACCGTACAGCCGGCAACGGTTCCTCTTTTGGGCGCCATTGATGTGGACTTAATTATCAACTACGTTTTTGATGATGTTGAATAGCCAATCATTGTATCATGGATGTTGAGTCTCTCAGACAGTATTGCTTACAAAAGCCACACACGACCGAAAGTTTTCCCTTCGACGAAGTCACATTGGTATTTAAGGTTCACGGAAAGGTCTTTGCAATTATTGGTTTGGAATGGGAAAATACGGCAATTAATCTCAAGTGCGACCCCGAAAAAGCAATAGAACTGCGCGAGACTTACCCCGGAATGGTAATTCCTGGTTATCATTCCAATAAGCGACATTGGAACACCGTCTACACCGAATCCTTATCGCCCCTATTAGTCAAAGAATGGATCGACCACTCATACGATTTGGTGTTTGCTAAATTACCAAAACGCCTTCGAGATTCCCAGTAATGGGTCGCCTTTTTTTTGCAGAATACGCAACGGAACAAATAATGAGTATTCTGCCATAATGGCACTTTTATTCGTACTTTTGTAGCCTGTAATGGGCATTTTGAATGCTTGTTCTATTATCAACTACAATACACAACGATATATGAGTGGATACCATACTGGAAATAAGGTGATTGACGAAACGAAGCAGGGTGAGGCATTGGTGATCGATGGCGTGGGCTCGAGAAAATTATATATTGAGAGTTACGGTTGTCAGATGAATTTTGCTGATTCCGAGGTTGTTGCTTCGATACTAAGCGAAAGTGGGTATTCAACGACCCGCAATATGGACGAGGCTGATTTAGTCCTTTTGAATACATGTTCCATCCGCGATAAAGCTGAGCAGACGGTTAGAAAGCGTCTTAAAGCATTTCACCAGGTGAAAAATCAACGTCCAAACTTAAAAATTGGAGTTTTGGGCTGTATGGCCGAGCGCGTCAAAGATAAATTGCTCGACGAAGAAAAACTTGTTGACCTGGTAGTAGGGCCTGACGCTTATCGTGATCTCCCAAATCTACTCGAAGAAGTCGACTCAGGGCGCAAGGCGGTAAACGTTATTCTTTCTAAGGAGGAGACCTACGCCGACGTCAATCCCGTGCGCTTGGGTCTCAATAAAGTTTCGGCTTTTGTTTCCATAACACGAGGATGCGATAACATGTGTACGTTTTGTGTTGTCCCCTTTACGAGAGGTCGAGAGCGAAGTCGAAATCCACAAACTATTCTGGAAGAATGTCAACAGTTGTGGGAAAACGGTTATCGTGAGATTACGCTATTAGGGCAAAATGTAGATAGTTACTTGTGGTATGGAGGCGGATTGAAAAAAGATTTCGATAAAGCCTCAGATTTGGCAAAGGCTAGCGCCGTTCATTTTGCAGATCTTCTACATATGGTTGCCAGTGCCCTTCCCGAAATGCGCATTCGTTTCAGCACCTCGAATCCACAAGACATGACCGATGATGTTTTGCACGCCATTGCGAAGCACCCCAATATCTGTAATTATATTCACCTTCCCGTGCAGTCGGGCTCTTCACGAATTTTACACGATATGAATCGCGGACATACGCGAGAAGAATACATTGGATTAATTGACAGAATTCGCAACATTATCCCCGATTGCGCTATTTCGCACGATATGATTACGGGTTTCCCCGGTGAAACAGAAGAGGATCATCAAGATACACTCTCTCTGATGGATTATGTCCGCTATCAGTTTGGATATATGTTTAAGTACTCAGAGCGACCAAACACTTTTGCTGCGCGTAAGTTTGAAGACAATGTTCCGGACGAGATTAAGACCCGTCGTTTGACCGAAATTATTGAAAAGCAAAATGCGCATTCACTTGAGCGTAATCGCGAACGAATTGGTTTAGTAGAGGAGGTTTTGATTGAGGGTAATTCAAAGCGAAGTGATCAACATTGGTTTGGACGCACATCTCAAAACACGGTTGTTGTTTTTGCCAAAACAGGCGATGAAAGTCCCGGCGATTTGGTTCATGTACGCATTGACGACTGCACGAGCGCCACTCTTTTAGGAACACTTCAAAATTAGTAGTATGCGAATTGTTTTCTTGTGGTTTTTCTGTTCAACGGTGTTTTTTGCTCATGCACAAGAACTTATCGACGGTAAATATTACGACAACAGTTTGGAGTTTTTTATTGTCGAAGAGAATGTTCGTCGTACCGGAGTTTTGGACATCTGCATCGTGGGCGAGGATCGACGCTGTATAGAAAACTTGTTTACCGGATTTGAGGTTTTGGTATATAACAGCGCGGGAAAAGAGATATGGGCTTCCATTTGGAGCGGACAGACCATGCGTATAAAATTTACCAAAGGCTTGCCGGAGGCAGCACATATCGTCGTGCGTGCTCGAGCACCTTATGTGGTTAATAAGCTAACGACCACGAGGATTTATCAGGATAAACCCTTGGAATTAAAATATTATTTGTGAAGATTTTGCTGCCGTGCTTCTTCTGAAGTATTTGCAGTCTTGAAAACGCAACATACGGATTATAAACTCATTGTGTGACATGAATAACCCCAACGTTCAAACTATCAAACAACGTTTTGGACTTATTGGAAACTCGGATCTTTTCAATCGCGCATTGGAGAAAGCAGTGCGTGTGGCTCCTACCGATATTTCGGTTTTGGTGTCGGGAGAAAGTGGCGTTGGTAAAGAGAGTATTCCAAAAATCATTCACCATCTCTCACACCGCAAGCATAATTCCTATATTGCTGTCAACTGCGGTGCCATCCCGGAAGGGACGATCGACAGTGAGCTCTTCGGACACGAAAAGGGTTCGTTTACAGGCGCATTGGCTGCTAGGAAAGGTTATTTCGAAGAGGCTGATGGTGGAACTATTTTTTTGGATGAAGTTGTAGAGCTGCCACAAGCCACACAAGTTCGGTTGTTGCGGGTTTTGGAAACCGGTGAATTCATAAAAGTCGGATCTTCAAAAATCCAAAAGACCAACGTGCGAATTGTAGCAGCAACCAACGAAAACATGCTAAAAGCTGTAGAAAAAGGCAAGTTTCGAGAAGATCTATACTACCGTTTAAATACCGTAGAAATTGGTATTCCACCTCTTAGAGATCGCTTTGAAGATGTGTATTTGTTGTTTCGTAAATTTGCTGTCGACTTTAGTGAAAAATACCATACTACGCCCATCAATCTTTCGGAAGAAGCTAAGTCGTTGTTGCTAAAATATCGTTGGCCCGGCAATATTCGGCAACTTCGAAATCTTGTGGAACAGATGTCTGTACTTGAAGTTTCCAAGGAAATTTCCGCGGATGTACTGAGTAAGTATTTACCACAAATTGGCGAAAGCAACCTTCCAGCAACGCTTTCCCGAAATTTCCGAGGAGCTGAAAATGCTTCTGATTTTACCGCAGAACGAGAAATGCTCTATTCTTTTTTGTTTGAATTACGGAAGGAAGTGGAAGACCTTAAGGCGGTTACACTCGAACTTATGAATGGAGCCAATGCGCGCGATATGGTAAATTCGCATCCTCAGTTGTTGAAGCGCGTTTTTAACGATGAGACTTCGAAAAGCACGTATCCCGCGACGGTTGAATTTCAGTCTGCAGAAGTTTCAATACCACAAGAGGAAGACGAAGCGGCCTACGAGGAGGTTGAAGAGCGCCTTTCGCTTGAAGAGCACGAAAGAGAATTGATTCGAAAATCTTTGGAGAAAAATAGCGGCAAACGAAAAGCGGCAGCAAACGAATTAGGGATTTCTGAACGAACGCTTTACCGTAAAATTAAGCAGTATGACCTTTAGAATATTTTTCACGCTTCTATGCGTTTCTATCGGCAGTTTGCCCCTAACTACCTGTTCGGGTGGGTATTCATTTACGGGTGGCGACGTAGGCGAAGCTAAGACATTTAGTGTCGACCGATTTCCCAATAATGCCCCCCTCGTTAATCCAAATTTGAGTCAGTTTCTCACGGAGGCAATCAAGGATATTTTTTTGCAACAAACCAATCTTCGCCTGGTTGATGACGACGACGGCGATTTTCATATTTCTGGAAGTATCGTAGAATATCGCATCGCACCTATGGCGCCAACAGCAGCGCAGACGGCGGCACAAAGTCGATTGACCATAGCCATCCAAGTGCAGTTTGAAAACCGCTTAGAGCCCAAAAAGAGCTATGAAGAGAGGTTTTCAAGGTTTGCAGATTTCGATGCGGAGGCGAGCTTTAGCTCCATTGAAGAAACGCTCATGCGGCAGATAAATCTTGAACTTGCAGAAAATGTACTCAATCGTGCTATTGTAAATTGGTGATAAATGGAACAGCAGCGGTTTAAAACTTTACTGGAAAATCCAAGGCTTGTCACGGATGATGAGGTGGTAAAAATCCGCGATTTGTGCTTGCAATCGCCATTTTTTTCCGCTGCGCAAATGTTGTACGCTCGGGTATTGTTTGATAGAGCGGATTATCGTTTTAATAAGCAACTTAAATGGGCAGCCTTATATTGTCCAAATCGTGAGATCCTACACGATTATGTAAATGACGCGATAAAGCTCGCCGCACAGCCAGCACTGGATTTTGACCCTCAAGAACTCAAAGTCATTAATGACGATTCAGCATCGAAAACAGAAATCGAAACTTCGCTGGAAATTACCGAAACGGAACAAAAAGAGAAGTTTGCAAAGAACCATGAACTTGACGAGCTTGAAGAGGTCTTAGAGGCGGAAGAAAATCAAGAAACTCAAGAGTCGCCCTTGGAGGTGTCTCAACAGTCGGACACCAAGCCCACTGATGCGCCAATTCCAAGGCCTGAGGCCCCGACTTCAGTGAAATCAACTGGAGGTAACGAGGCTTGGGCTGATCGCATTGCGTCGCTGAAAAAACGATCTCAGGAAGTGATTGAGAAAATTCACAAGAACCTTGATGAACACCAAACTGAGGATCGTGAAGAGGTAAACTCTTCTCCAAGTTCTGAGGCGCCAGATACGCAGATAGCTCCTGTAGAACAAGTCAAGACGGAGCCAGAAAGTATAGCAGATGTTGTTGAGCAGACTGTCGAAGAGGAGGAGGATCTTGTGGTTGACGAAGACGAAAATGAAAAAAGTGAAGCTCTAGATTTTAAGGATAAAGAAGAGCCCCTGGATTCTTATGAGGAGGTTGATTTTTTCACATGGTTGAAGCAGCGATCAAATCAGTCTGCGGCGAATAAAGAATTGAAGGCGGAAGACAATTCCAAGGAAAAGGATTCGATGGATGCATCGGCAGAAAGTCTGGAAACAGCTACTCCGGTGCGTGAGAATTGGAAAAAAGTTGATGCTTTTTTGGAGAAATTACCAGAGATTGCACCACCAAAACGCCAAAATTTATCGGAAATCAGCATTTCTCCGGTGGCGTTTTCGACCGGAATAGAGGAGGATCACGACCTGGTTACCGAGACCTTAGCCCGCGTCTACGTTGATCAAGGGCACATTGAGCAGGCAATTACAGCTTATGAAATATTAAAGTTGAAAATGCCAGAAAAAAGTAGTTTATTTGCACGGCAAATTCAGTCGTTAAAAAAACAACGAAAAAAGTAGCGCTATGATTCAGCTTTTCAGCATACTCATTATTTTGGTGAGTCTTTTACTCATCGTCATTATTATGGTTCAAAATCCAAAAGGAGGCGGGTTATCATCAACCTTTGGTGGTGGAGGTACTCAGCTTTTTGGAGGAGTGAAGAAGGCCGGCGACCTATTAGATCGCAGCACTTGGGGTCTAGCTATTGCATTGTGTGCGCTCGCCTTGATGATGAATTTGAATATTTTCAAGGGCGGCGTTGACGAAGACGGAAGCGTTATTTTAGAACGTGGGACTTCTTCTTCACCACAGCAAGAGTTTTCCGCACCTGCTCAGGATGCTCCCGTGGGTCAAGAATCAGAAATGATTGACCTTATTGATATGACTCAGGATTCCGAGTAAGGAACTCAGCCAAAAATTTAGTATTGTAATCAGCCACTCCCGCAATGGGGTGGCTTTTTTAATGCCGAAAAGCTACGGTTAATTTTCGTCCATGAAGACATTTACGCGCTGCACTCCCGCAACGTTCTTGAGTTCACGTACGAGAAGATCACTCGCTTTGCGATCGTTCAGCTGAATGTAAAATGAATTTTCGATGTGTTGGTTGTCGGTGGCTCCCACGCTTTTCACGTTGATTAGCTTAAACGTTGAGCAGTGATTTTCCAAAATAGCATCGAAGGCATTTGTTGGTAGTGTTTCGGTATGTGCTTGAATTTGCAATAAGAACTCCTTGTTTGTAGGCTTTGCGTGGTTTATTTTACTGGTAATAAACACTGCAGCGCTGATGAACAGTGTGCCAACAACACAAATAGCGTATGTCCCTGCACCGGCAGCCAAACCTATCCCCAAAGCAAAAAAGATAAACATGATATCTTGGGTGTCTTTTACTGCCGTACGGAAGCGAATGATCGACATGGCTCCGACCAAGCCAAATGCTCGGGCCAGATTATTGCCAATGACCATGATGACGAGTGCGGTAATCATCGAAAGCATGATGATGGCATTTACAAAGTTTGCCGAGTAGCTCAGTCCTCTGTAGGTCACTCTGTAGAGTACGGCAATAAATACCCCGCAAAGTAGGGCCACCATAAGGTTTGAAAGAGCGTCTTGAATGGTGATGGAGAAAACGAAGATATCCGAAAAGTCTTGTTGCATAATTAGTCGTCTTTGTAAAGTGAGCCAATTTTTTGTCGGTTAAACATGGCGTTATTGGTGTAATTAACATCAATGCCTTGCGCATACTTTGAGAGCGCTTGATGTTGAATTTCAAATTCTTGAACTATCGATCTTGCCCATCTTGGCATTTCATCGCTAAAGTATTTTATTTCGAGTATGAAATGGTTTGGCCAACATAATATGCAGTTGTCATCCTCGTACAGATTTTGCATTTCGGGAAATATATTGGCACGAATATTTTTGTCAAAAGTAATGCGTACACCAGAATCAAAACTCCCAAAATAGGGTTCTCTTTCGTACACGACAGTCGTTACTGGTCGCTGATGCAGTCGGTGATAGTAGTACAGGAATCGATTGAGGTCTTTTCCAGATCGCGATTCCGGAGAGTGGAAATCTTCGATATTGCTGTATTCCAGTAATTCGTTGACTCGCGAAAATGGTATTAGGGCGCGGCTTTTACCAATGCGATTTTCAAATTTGTGTTTTATTTCGAAAAACACTTTATTGTCAGGGTGATACGAGTCGTATCCGCGAATTCTGAGTTTGTTCCTATCCCTCAGACCTTCAATTTTTTCATCGTAAGCTGCCCAGTCATTGGAGTCAAAATAGATGCTGCGAACGGTGTATTCTGGAAACTCTTTACCGGATTTGCTGGCGTAGGCATCGGGTTCTGTGAAAGTGCCAACGCGCTTGCGCAATGCATCGAGGTGGTCATTGTGAACGAGGTATTTGCGTTCGTAGCGCTTGGTCATCCCTTATATTGATTTATCGCACACCGAAATATCGCCCTAGGTAGCTGAAAAATTGTAGGTCTTCAATAAAGACATCGACCTCCAGTACCGCGCCTGGCGGGATTTTTCCGGCTGGGAATTCCGCTCGTGCAAAAAATGCCGAACGACCCTCAATCACCTGCATGGTGTTGTCGACGTTTATAATTCGGCCTTCGATTTTATGCGGACCATATTTCGCGAATACTTTTTGACCTACCAATATGTAGGGGCGATCTTTAGACTGAAAGCCGCATACAGCTACTATCGATGTCGTGTCGGCTAGTGCCATTACGCGATTTGAAGAATTTCCGTGTTGATGAATAACCATGCCAGAGAACGGACTGCGGAGCACGAGGGATTCCAAGCGTTCTTCGACTTGCGAAAGTTGGTCTTTGGTCGCCTTTATCTTCGCGCGGAGTAATAATTCTTGCTCGGGTTTTTCTCCAGTGGTAATCGAACGATAGCGAGCTTCGGCAATATCTAAATTAATTTCTTTCACCCGATAGCGATTTTCCGCAATTTCAAACTCCTGATCTGAGATTACAGAATCTCGATGCAAAAGACGTGAGCGACTAATCAGCTTTTTCTCAGTAGCTAACTCTTGTCTTGCTAGTTTTAAACGATGCAGTGCTTCATCAACATCTTCAGGTTTTTGACCGGTGGTGTAAAACTCCAACTCAGCTTCTAATATCCCCAAGGTTCCCTGAAGCTCAATTAATTTGCGGAGCTCTTCATTCGAATTGTAAATTCCGATGGTGTCGCCTTCACGTATAAACGACTTGTGCTTGAGATCTTCATTAAGTTCAAAAGTAACGACATCACCCCGCTGAAATTCAGTTACACTGTAGGTTTCTAAGGTTCCTTTTCTATGGTCTTTGTAATTGGAGACTAAATTTCCTTCGGAGGTTTTTCCCAATTGCCATTCTTGTAAGGGATAGGTTATCGCTTTCGCGCTAATCGTGAAAGGTAACTTTACCGGAATGAGCAACAACAACATCACCGGGAGAAAAAAATATAAACCGTAGCGTAGACGCTTCTTTTCTTTGACGGTCATGAATGGTTTTATTATATGCAAAGCTGCAAAGTTACGAAACTATTACCTAAACATTACTTTGCTTGTCTGAGCGACCTAAGTTTGTTAGTAAACGTGGATGAATTAGTTTGTGGTGAATCTTTCATTCAACTACTTTTGTGCTTATGATTTCCAAGCTGACCATCGATCGTATTTTTGAAACAGCCCGCATTGAAGAGGTGGTTGCTGATTTTGTGCAACTCAAGCGAGTTGGTGGAAATTATCGTGGGCTGAGCCCTTTTACCAACGAGAAAACCCCTTCGTTTTACGTATCGCCAGCTAAGCAGATATACAAGTGCTTTAGTTCTGGAAGCGGCGGCAATGTGGTGGGATTTCTCATGGAGTTGGAAAAAATGACGTACCCAGAGGCGCTGCGACATTTAGCCAATAGGTACGGTATTGAAATTGAAGAAACTGAACGAACCGACGAGGACAAGGAGGCTATTTCTCGCCGCGAAAGTTTGTATTTACTTAACGAATTTGTCGCTAAGTATTTTTCGAAAGTTCTGAAGCGCGAGGAAGAAGGCATGCAGGTTGGCTTGGCGTATTTCAAAGAACGAGGCTTTAGTAACGAATCTATCGAGCGCTTTGAGTTGGGGTATAGTCTTTCGCAGTCTGATGCGTTACTGCAAGAAGCCAGAAGTAAGGGTCATTCGAAAGAGCTGCTGATTGAGCTTGGTTTGGTCATGGAAAATGAGCGCGGTGCCTATGACCGATTCCGTGAACGGGTTATATTTCCCATACACAATCTCAGTGGACGAATTGCTGGTTTTGGTGGTCGGACTTTGCGTTCAGATAAAAAAATTGCCAAATACATAAACAGTCCGGAAAGTGAGATTTACAGCAAAAGTAAATTGCTGTACGGTTTGTTTCAGGCTAGAAAAGAGGTTGTTCGGAAGGATTTATGTTATTTGGTTGAGGGGTATACGGACGTTATTAGTTTTCATCAAGCGGGTGTAGAAAATACGATAGCTACGAGTGGTACTAGTTTGACCGAAGATCAGGTTCGGCAAATCAAACGACTGACGAATAATGTGGCCATTTTATTCGATGGCGACAGTGCCGGTATCAAGGCGAGTATGCGTGGCATCGATATGTTTCTAAAGGAGGGTCTGCACGTAAAAACGCTCTTGTTTCCGGATGGTCAAGATCCGGATAGTTTCGCGCGAAGTAAATCTTCACAGGAAGTGATGGATTATTTGGCGGAGAATGTTCGGGACTTTTTGGTCTTTAAGATTGAATTTCTCCTCGCGGAGGCGGCCGACAGTCCAATTCAAAAAGCCGAAGCTATTCGGGAGGTCATTCGAACGTTGGCGCTGATTCCTTCGGATATTGACCGTGATGTGTACATTCGTGAAAGTGCGCGATTGCTTCAGGTGGAGGAAAAGCTTATCTACAGCGAAACGGATCGCTTACGTCAAAAAACGGATCAGAAATCCCCTCCAGATCGCCGGCCAACTATGGCGTTGGTAAAGGAGGTCCCCACAGATGAAGGCGTTGAGTCTAGGGAAAAAGAAATTGTTAGCCTGCATCAGGAACGTCATCTTGCGCATTTGCTGCTCACGTACGGTACTCATATATGTCGTTTTATGCCCATTGTTGATGGAAAATTTGTTCCGGGTACTGAAGAAACGGAGGAGAGTGTCGCTTCTTACATTGTTCAGGAGTTGGAGACGGATGGCTTGGTCTTTCAACATCCGGTTTATGCGTCTATTTTTTTAGAATTTCAAAAGGCTGTTTTGGAAAATCAAATCATTCCGGATGCCCAGTACTTTTTGCGTCATGAGGATCAAAGCATTGTCCGAGAGGTAATTCATCTTTCGGAAGGAAAATACAAATTGAGCGATTGGAATTCAAAGGGAATTTACCCTAAAAGCGATCTAGATACCTTGGAGCGAAATGTGCGGGAAAGTGTCCTTCGTTTTAAAGAAAAAATGCTACATCATATCATTGAACTGCGAAAGAATGACTTACAAATTGCGGAGGACACAATGGAGATAATGAGTGAACTTTACCAGCTTTTGCAATTGCAAAAAACCATTCAGCGCTTGGTGGGGCAGGAGGTCTAATCAATAGAACCGAAACGACACCCCAAATTCGATGCTGTGTCCGTACCAATCTGTTCGCACACCCTGGTCGAATACGGGTTGATTAAGGGGATTGGCATTTAACATGCTATTGCCCATAAATCTCCGGTATTCAATGGAAAAAGTCACGTCGTTGTATTCAATGGATATGGCTCCAATACCCCCAAAAATGGAGGTTACATCCCGCATTCTGCCACTTTGAATGCCTTCAAATTCAATGAAATCTAGGTACTGTCGCCCATTGTCGAGACTGTCGACGGTGTTGAGTAGGACTTCAGATTGTCCGCGTGGGCTCCATAAGGAAGTAAAAAATCCACCAACATAAAAGTTGACGGCGCCCACCGCTCTGTTGGTTTCTCCCGGGTAGTAAAAAGGCAAAGAAAATCCGCCCCCAATATCTAAGGGAACTCCGAAGTATTTGGTTCGAGCAGCGACCTGAGCAGTTCCTCGTGGATGACTAAAGTCGTTGCTGTAGCCAAAAAACTGTTCTTGCACCCCAAGTCCTCCGCGTATAAACCAGTGTTCGTTAAAAAATAAGCGCAGTCCAAAACGTAGGGCATACATTCTGGTATAGGAGGGATTGAAAGTTTGTTCCCCGGACGAAATTGGCTGATAATTGGCCATAAAACCATTGTCGTTGGTCATGATTTCAACGGGAATAGCACTGTTTTGATGTTGGGTGAGTCCAAATAAAAAGCTTGCTTCTTTTTCCACAATTTGCCAACGCAATTGTCCCCAAGTGTTTAAACTCAATGATGAAATAAAGAGGGTAATGATTATACGGGTCATACGGGGTTTTAATACGAATCGCAAAAATCGGAAATAATTCGTTGATAAAAGTAAATGCCTTCATAAAAGCTGGAAATCGCCAGCCGTTCATTGGTGCCATGAATGCGTTGTACATCTTTAGCGCCTAATCGAAACGGCATAAATCGATAAATATTTTCACTAAGGTCTTGAAAATGCCGAGCGTCAGTTGCACCTAAAACCAGATATGGTACAGGCAGTACATCCTTAAAATGCTCTTGAATGCTTTGCGATAAGGTTTGGAAAATTTGGTTATCTGTTGGTGAAGGCGGCGAAGCAAGCGTGTAACTAAAGTCGTCGTTGTGTAGAATTTTCACTCGGTCGTCATCTATAATTTTTTGTAAATAGGCTATGCATCGTTCAGCATCCCAGCCGGGAAGGAGTCTTAAATTGATGATGGCTTTGGCCTGCTGCGGTATGACGTTGTCTTTGATGCCTGCGCGAAAAATCGTTGGCACAACTGTGGTTTGAATGAGCGCGCGTGAGGGGGCATTTTTTTCGTATAATCTCTGTATTACTGGCGAAAATAGAGTTCTATTGGCGAAGGCCATGCGCTCAAAAAACGGCAGATGTGGACCTAAGTGATCCATAAATCCTATGATGGGCGCTGTGAATTCACTGGGAAATCCTGTTTCTGCAATTTTCGTAATGGCCTTGGCTAAGACATCGATGGAGGTTTCTTTTTCCGGCATTGATGAATGGCCGCCTTCTATATTTGCTCGTAATTCAAGGTTGAGGTATCCTTTTTCACTGGTGCCAATAAGTCCTACTGGTCGATCAAAACCCGGAACTAATCCCTTGGCAATAACGCCGCCCTCGTCAAGAACCATGTGGGCTTTTATGCCCTCTTCCATTAGCATTTGCGCCATTTTCTTTGCGCCGTCTTCCCCGCCAATTTCTTCGTCGTGGCCCAGACAAACAATGATTGTTCTTGAAGGCTGCCATCCGCTTTCCAGCATATGCTCTAAAGCTTCCATAATAGCAATGGCGGATCCCTTGTCGTCTAAGGTTCCTCTTCCATAAATATATCCGTCGTGTATTTCTCCTGAAAATGGAGGGAAATCCCAGTCGCCACCATCTACGGGTACGACATCGATGTGCGCCAATAGAATGATTGGTTGGGCTGAGGGGTCTGTGCCGTAAAGGCGGTACATTTTACTAAATTGATTGACGGTGCGGACTTCCGAAAATGCTTGAATTTTTGGGTAAGCAGAATCTAAAAAGGCGATCATTTTTGAAAATGCCTGTTCATCACGCATAGCAGGTTTATGCGAAATAGTGGCAAATGAAATAGCCTCTCTCAAGTTGTGGAGAGATTTTATGCTATCGATACGTATGTATTTGTCCTGCTGGGGTGAAGTAAGAGTAACTTCAGTAGGTGAGAAGAGTAGGGTTTTCGCTAAAACCCAAAATAGCAACAGGACGAAGGTGAGAAGGAGGGAGAAAAAAGTCTTTCGAAGCATTGTAATTTCATAATTATGCCCCGGCAAGGTACGTCAATTATCTCGACAAGTAATAAGCAGAAATTATGATGCCCAGTAGAACGACCATAACGATAGCGATCTGTATTTTTGTCTTCTTTGGGTCTGCTTTTTCCGCTCTTCTTCTCTGAAGTTGTTGTCTGATTAATTGCCGCTTACGAATACTTGCAGCATCTCTAGGGTGTGGCATAGCATATCTTATTTTAGTTACGAGGTAAAGGTAAGTATTTTTTGTAACTAATCAAGATTTTTTTTATCAGGGGAAGTTATTTATGCATTTTTTAGGCGGTAATTTCGTAATTATTCAGGCTGAATCGCAATTTTATAGGTCTTATACTTTTACATAAAATTTACACCTGAAGAAGGTTTTCTACTAATCCGGCGAAAACTTTACCCAAATCCTCACCTAAGTAGCGCACTTGCTTGGGGATTATAGACTCGGCCGATAGTCCCGGAACGGTGTTGACTTCTATGAGGTATGCTTCACCATTTTGGTTTAGTATATAGTCTACTCGTGCCAATCCGTTGAGCTGTAAAAGTTGATATACACGCTCGGTAGTACGCATAATTTCTTCCGTCATTTGGGCTGATATGCGGGCGGGAGTAATTTCTTCCGACATCCCACTGTATTTGGATTCGTAATCAAAAAACTCATTTTTGGGTACGATTTCGGTCACTGCAAGAGCCTTAGCTTGTCCATGTAAATTGTGTACTCCACAAGCTAGTTCAATGCCGCTAATTCCTGATTCCATTAGCACTTGCGGACTTTCTTTTCGCGCAGCTTCAAATGCGGGTAGCAGATCTTCAATGGTTTTTACCTTACTCACCCCTAAACTCGAGCCGCTGCAGTTTGGCTTAACGAATAAAGGAAGTCCTAATGTGTCGACTATAAGCTTGGAGTCTATCTCATCAGTAAGATTGTTGTACGCCGAATCTTCTTTGGAGTCTGAACTGGATTTCCCGCCGATAAGCAGTTTTGAGCCAATGAAAAACATCGACGGAGCTACACGGATACCAGCGGAGCGCAGCATTAAATTACATTCGGCTTTGTTGAATGTTAATGCCGATGCAAAATGCGACGAGGTTGTATGAGGGATTCCCAACAAATCAAAATAAGCCAACAATTTGCCATCCTCCGCGGGCGTGCCGTGGACGGCGACAAAAACCGCTTTGAACTTCACTTTACTTCCAGAACTGTCAACGTAGCTGAAGTCTTCTCGGTTGACTGCTTTCTTGTCGTCACCGGCAAACCAGCCTTCCTTGGTAATATAAATGGGATGAATATTCCAGTCGGTAACTCTGCGCAAATGCTCCACGACAATGGAACCACTACCCATGCTAACCTCAAATTCTCCGGAATAACCGCCCATAACTACGGCAATATTTACGCTGCTCATCGTATTATAATCTTTGGTTGAAATAGGTTTTTGCTTTTAATTGTGTTGGCACAAATTATTTAGTCTATGATTATCACAGCTCTATAAGTTTTTAACTCAAGCTTTGTAATCTGCCGACCTGTTTTGCATCTAACATCGCAATAATACAACCTTTGATAACATTATTTTATCTACGTTTAACGTTTTTTTAATGGAAACTCTCGAAACAATTATCGTTTCCAGCGGTCTTAGAAACATACTTTTGCCCAGTCAATCACACGCCTTATGCATAGAAAATTATTAGCAATTATTCTCTCCTTGACTTTTGGAGTCATGTGGGGACAAAAGAAGTTTACGCTTAGTGGAGAAATTCTCGACGTATCCAACGGTGAATCGATGATTGGAGTTAGTGTCTTTGCTCGGGGCACCACAGTGGGAACGACCTCCAATGCCTATGGATTTTACTCATTATCTCTGCCGGCTGGAGAGTACACCATTGTTTATCAGTTTATTGGATATTCAACCATTGAACGAAAGGTCAATCTTACTAAGGATCAAGTTATTGATTTGCGGATGGAGGAAGAGGGAAAGACACTCCAAACGATTGAAGTCACCGCTCGTGGTGTAGACGCAAATGTCCGCAGTATGGAGATGAGTACAACCGAAATCACCGCCAAGGAAATAGCCAAAGTTCCGCAGCTTTTAGGTGAGGTCGACGTAATACGCACGCTCACTCTCCTGCCGGGCGTATCGGTAGTCGGGGAGGGAGCAAACGGATTCAATGTTCGTGGTGGTAATGTGGATCAAAATCTTATTTTACTCGACGGGGCTCCGGTTTTTAACTCGTCGCATTTATTTGGATTCTTTTCGGTATTCAATGCGGATGCGGTTCAATCTTTCAAATTGTACAAAGGAGGAATTCCGGCGCAGTACGGCGGCCGATTGTCGTCGGTGTTGGATGTGCGTCAACGCGAAGGAAATTCGCAGCGATTTTCCGGACAAGGAGGTTTGGGGCTTTTGTCGAGTAGAGCCACTGTAGAAGGGCCAATCATTAAGGACAAAATGAGTTTTTTGCTTTCGGGTAGGCGATCCTACGCAGATGTATTTACTTCGCTTTCTTCCAATGAAAACCTCAGTGGCAACATTCTTTACTTTTACGATTTTAACGGAAAAATCAACTACCGAATAAATCGCAATCACCGAATATTTTTATCGGGTTATTTTGGTCGTGATGTTTTGGGTATTCGCGACTTCGTGAATTTCAACTGGGGAAACGCTACTGGAACCTTGCGTTGGAACTGGACGGTGAATAATCGGTTGTTTTCTAATTTAACGGCGGTTTATAGCGACTATGATTATGCCATTGGTTCGGGTGATATCGATGAGCTGGGGCCTAGTGGTTTTGCATTTCGCTTGCAGTCGCGTTTGAAGAATTACAAACTTGCGCATCAATTTACGTGGTTTGCCAGTTCTGATTTGAAATTAGACTTCGGTTACGAAGCCATTTATTACGATGTTCAACCGGGTGTGTCTACACTTGTTACCACAAATTCAAGGGAGGAGAATGCTTTTCGGTCGGAGTTTGCCGTAGAGCCGGCACTTTTTATTAGTGCTGAACAGAAAATCAACTCTTGGCTTTCTTTGCAGTATGGTTTGCGATACAGTGCTTTTTATAATTTAGGGCCTCGTACCTTAACCCTTTATGATGGATTGCCGGCAAATAGTGATAGCATTGGAGTGCAGGAGTTTGGTCGGGGGGAAACGGTTGCAGCCTATAACGACTGGAATGGTCTAGAGCCTCGATTGGCAATCAATATTGGTTTAGATCAGACATCCTCAATTAAAATGAGCTACAATCGCACGCGCCAGTATTTGCACCTCATTTCGAATACAACCTCTCCAACCCCATTGGATACTTGGCGTCCTTCTGGAAAATATATACAGCCCGCTACGGCCAATCAAGCTGCGGCTGGATATTTTCGCAATTTCAAAGAGAACACTTATGAGTTCTCAGTAGAGGCATTCTACAAGTATTTTAACAATCTGGTAGATTATCGAGACGGGGCAAATATCCTCATTGATGACGTTGAGCGCTCCCTGCTTAATGGCGATGGTCGGTCTTACGGTTTGGAGTTGCTATTGCGAAGACAAACAGGTAAGTTACAGGGTTGGATTGCCTACACGATCTCGCGTGCCGAAAGAATTGTCCAAGCCGATGATCCATTTATCAGCATCAACAATGGCGAGTGGTACTTGGCCAATTTTGACCGCTTACATGATTTGACGATTGTTGTAACCTATACGCTAAGCGATCGATGGGATTTTGGGGCAAATTTCGCCTACCAAACCGGGCGCCCAGTAACCTTTCCGGTGGGAAGAGCAGAGGTAGATAATGGTCTTTTTGTACCGGTAAACAGCATACGTAACTCGACGCGAATTCCCGATTTTCATCGCTTGGATTTAAGTGCAAATTATACCCCGAGAAAAAAGGAAAGTCGCAAGTGGGAGTCTTCTTGGTCTTTTGGGGTCTATAATGCCTATGCACGTCGTAATCCTTTTTCGGTCTTTTTCCGTAACGACCCCGATAACCCCGCCGTTAATCAGGCTGTACGCTTAGCCATTTTTGGGACTATTATCCCTTCAGTGACTTATAATTTCAACTTTTAATTTCTCCAGCGCAAGTGATCAGAGTAAGCGCTGAAACAATATATCCGATTCCCGGATTATCACATTTAAAAACCGAACGCATGAACGTCTATTTTTTCAGATTTACCAAAATGAAGCTGCAGATTGCCCAATTATGGAAACAGGCATTGCTATTACCTCTTGTTCTTTTTGTGGTTGCTTGTGAAGACGTTATTGAGGTAGAGCTCAATGAAGGTCCCTTGCAGCTCGTAGTCAATGGACGCATTACGGACGATGCTCCGGCAAGAATTACGCTTAGTACCACCGCGCCTTTTTTTGAGACTGGAGCAACGCCAAGAGTTAGTGGAGCATTGATTCAATTGTATGAGGATGATAATCCCGTAGAAATGCTAACCGAAGATCCGGCAAATGCGGGGACTTATTTTGGCAATACTCCTGCTCAGATTGGTAAAAATTACCATGTGGAAATAGATCTCCCCCAAGGAGCAAGTCATTTTCAGGGAACATTTTGGAAGTCTATCCCCGAGCGCGTATTTCCTATTTTTGAGATTGATTCGGTGTATTTGACTTTTATACGGACGCCGCCGTTGCCCATCGGAAATTATCTGAATTTTCAGTTTTTGCGCCCCTTCACCTTTCCTCAGGGTGCTAATTATCGTATTCAGCGTGAATTAAACGACAGCGTTTTTCTTCAAGACTTTCTCTTTATATTCGATGAGGGCGACCTAGAGTCGTTTCGTTTTAGGCCGTTAATCAACGAGCTGATTGAGCCCGGAGATACAATTGCTCTGACATTTAGCTCGGCGACAAATCGCTATGTAGAGTATTTGACACTGGTGTTTCAGCAGTTAAACACCGGCGGATTATTCGACCCTCCTCCGGCTCCCATCCGCGGGAATGTACAATTGCAAGGTGGAAACAATCAGGTTGCGTTAGGCTATTTTTCTGCTGCATCTGTTCGCAGAGCGGGCTTTCGAGCTCCTTGATGGGGTTTCTTTGAATAAAAAAAGTCCGCGTTACAAGCGCGGACTTTTTTTTTGATCAATTAGCGTATTATCTTCCAACCATCTTTTCAGGACGAACCCATTCGTCGAATTCTTCGGCGTTCAATAAGCCAAGGTTAATGGCTTCCTCCTTTAAGGTTGTGCCGTTTTTATGCGCGGTTTTGGCGATAAGGGCAGCATTTTCATAACCAATTTTCGTATTTAATGCAGTCACCAACATCAAACTGTTATCCAAGTGACGTTTGATAACCGGATAATTTGGTTCGATGCCAATAGCGCAGTTGTCGTTAAACGACACGCAGGCATCACCAATAAGTTGTGCACTTTGTAGGATTGCTGCGGCCATTACCGGTTTAAATACGTTTAATTCGTAATGTCCTTGCATACCTCCTACCGCAATGCTCGTGTCGTTGCCAATTACTTGCGCGCAAACCATCGTCATGGCCTCTGCTTGCGTAGGGTTGACTTTACCTGGCATGATTGAACTACCGGGTTCATTTTCAGGAATGAGAATTTCGCCGATTCCCGAGCGTGGTCCCGAGGCAAGCATGCGAATGTCGTTGGCAATTTTATTTAAAGAAACGGCCAATTGTTTTAAGGCACCATGTGATTCTACGATGGCATCATGAGCGGCTAAGGCTTCAAATTTGTTCTCGGCAGTGCGAAAAGGCAGTTGCGTAAATTCCGCGATTTTATCAGCCACCAATTCAGCATACCCTTTTGGGGTATTGATACCTGTTCCTACAGCAGTTCCACCAAGAGCCAATTCAGAGAGGTGATCGAGGGTGTTGCCAAGCGCTTTCAATCCGTGATTGAGCTGTGAAACATAGCCAGAAAATTCTTGACCAAGCGTCAATGGCGTCGCATCCATAAGGTGGGTGCGGCCAATTTTTACGACGTTGGTAAAGGCTTCAGATTTCGCTTGTAGGGTATCGCGCAATTTTTCAACACCGGGAATGGTTACTTCCACGATTTTTTTATAAGCCGCAATGTGCATCGCGGTGGGGAAGGTGTCGTTACTGGATTGCGATTTATTGACATCGTCATTTGGGTGAATAAAGGGCTTTCCCTCGCCGAGTTTGTTTCCCTCCAATACGTGTGCGCGATTGGAAACGACTTCATTCATATTCATATTCGACTGCGTTCCACTGCCGGTCTGCCAAATTACAAGCGGAAATTGGTCGTCGAGTTTTCCGGCTAGTACCTCATCACAAACCTGCGATATTAAATCTCTACGCTTTTCATCCATAGCGCCTAGCTCAGTATTGGCATGGGCAGCCGCTTTCTTTAAATAGGCAAATCCTCGAATAATTTCCATAGGCATGGTTGCTTCCGGACCAATTTTAAAGTTGGTTCGGCTGCGCTCAGTTTGCGCTCCCCAGTAGGCATTTGCGGGGACTTTCACCTCGCCCATGGTGTCTTTTTCTATGCGGTAATCCATTTCAAATAGGTTTTTGTTGAATTTGTTAATTTAACAACAAAGGTACGTTTAGCGCACCAAAATTACATGCTCACTCACTTGGTTGTCGCGTAATTTTGCGTTTATTAATCATTGAATCTATTCTGGGCTTAATGCGGAAAATATTTGTTGTTTTGTTGATCGTGTTTTTTTCATTACCCTTCACAGTTAAAGCACAAACAACGGAGCTTTGGGGTGGATATATTTCCACTGTAAAGATTAATGAAAGATTTTCTATTTGGAACGACTGGCACTACGTTACCGATGCTTTTTTTGCTTCTAGACACGGTTTGACCTACAATTTACACCGCTATGCTTTGGTTAGTGCAGGATATGCATACGTCACAACGGCGACGCCATTTACCAATGATTTTGTGCGTGACGAAAATCGGATTTGGTGGCAAGTTGTTGGTCGGCAGAATATCACTAACAATATAAGTTACCGATACCGATGGCGCCACGATTTACGCTATCGACAAGCGCTTGACGGAACCGAGGTTTCGGATTTGGTGCGCTTGAATCAGCGCACCCGATTGTTGGCGGATTTTCGCTTTATCTTAAAGCGATTGCCCAATGATCGCAGAATTCACTTTGACGTGATGAACGAGTTTTTGTATCAATGGGGTAGGCATATGTCGCCCGGTGTTGATCAAAATCGCTTCTATCTTATGGGCGGCTACTCCACAACCAACGTTACTGTGCTTGGAGGCTTTAGTTTGCGCTCTATTTATAGCGGTCCGCAAATCCGACACCAACCAGGTTTTACCGTATGGGTCATTCATAGTATTCGACGCAGACAAGAGGTAATGTAAGCTCTTTGCCTGTATCTTCGTCGTCTATAAATCACGATATGATATGTCTGAATTAGTACACATTAAGACTCCATTTATTCGTTCACACGACCTTGAACGTTTCGGCGGACTAGAAGTCTGGCTGAAGTGTGAAAATATGCAGATCACCAATTCGTTTAAAGCTCGTGGAGCGGCGAATGCAGTAAGGAATTTACCTGAAAACACCAAGGGCGTTATAACGCACAGTTCGGGCAATCATGGTCAAGCTTTGGCCTGGGCAGCGAAGAGGCGAGGTATTCCGGCAATTATCGTTGTTCCGGAGAATGCACCGCAGGTAAAAATAGCAGCCATTCAACGTCACGGAGCTCGTATACATTTTTGCGCGCCCGGAATGAAAGCCAGAGAGGTCGCAATGCATTCATTGATCGAAAAGAATGGATATGTCTTTGTGCCGCCCTACAACCATCAGGATATCATAGATGGCCAGAGTACTTGTGCGCTGGAGATGCTGGCCGAGCATCCCAATCTGGATGTCATTCTCGTTCCCGTTGGTGGCGGAGGTCTGTTAAGTGGGACGCTGCTTGCGTGCAGAGATACTTCAGTGACTGTTTATGCTTGCGAGCCTTCACTTGCAGATGATGCTTACCGCAGTTTTCAGTCGGGCAAAATTGAAGACCCCGGCAACCCTAAAACCATTGCTGACGGCTTGCGAACTGGTCTGGGTGATTTGACTTTTGGATATATGAAAGCCCATGTGAAAGATGTTTTGTTGGTCGATGAAGAGGAAATTCATGCCGCTTGGGCGTATGCGATTCACGCTCAAAAATTAATTATTGAACCCAGTTGTGCGGTGCCCATGGCTGCTTTAAAGCGCTATGCCCATCTTTTTGAAAATAAGCGGGTAGGGATAATTATCACGGGTGGAAATGTAGATATGGACACCTTACCAAAGACCTCAGATATGGACGCATATCTTTCTGAGAAGAATTTACCGTGATTTACACACATTTAATTTTTGTTAGCAATTCATTTCGTGTAATTTTGTGCGCGTCAATTGAAATCAATTGAGCAGGTTTTTGAATAATCAATTATCGAAATTTTTTAATCGGTCTTTTTCAAGATCAGCATAAGTCAGCACACATGAAGAATCTTATAGATGCATTACCACAGCATATAGAGCACGCACTGGAAATTTTTAAGGACACGAAACTGCAACCACTGCAGCGTGAGATTAACAACATCATTATCACAGGATTGGGCGGATCGGGTATAGGTGCCTCGATTGTTTCGGAGGTTTTGGCGGCTGAATTATCCGTACCGGTCACCGTCAACAAGGATTACACTATTCCGGCATTTGCAGGAGAGAATACGTTGGTTCTTGCTTGCAGCTACAGTGGAAATACCGAAGAAACAATTGCGGCGGTTGAGGCGGCCATTGCAAAAAAATGCATGATTGCGTCGATGAGCTCGGGAGGGAAATTGGCAGATTTAGCCGCTGCGCATAATTGGAATCACTTTATGGTTCCTGGCGGAAATCCTCCACGTTCGATGTTGGGCTACAGTTTAGTGCTGCTCTTTGGGTATTTTTACGCATTCAAGCTTTCCAAGCATAATCCGGAGAATTGGGTAAATTCGGTCGCTGATTTGTTGCGCAAAGAAGCTTCAGATATGGAGAACCGCGCTGTACAGATGACGGATGTTTTGGAGCGTAAAATTGCCGCTGTCTATGCCTGCGACGGTATGTCTGCAGTTGCTGAACGCGTTCGTCAACAATTGAATGAAAACAGTAAAATGGTTGGTTGGAATTCGGCTATTCCAGAAATGAACCACAATGAGTTGGTCGGCTGGCATTTCGAGCATCCAAACATTGCGGTAATTCTGCTTCGCCACGCTTTTGAAAATCCACGCAACGCGATTCGGGCCGAATTGAATAAAGCAATTTTATCGGAAAAAACTCCCAGTGTGCTAGAAATCTGGGCGAAAGGTAAGGATTTAATCGAGGCAACTTTTTACATGATACACCTCACGGATAAGCTTTCAGGACATTTGGCTCAGCGTCACGGTGTTGATATTTTTGATATTAAAGTGATTGACTTCCTGAAGGGTGAATTAGCCGGAAAATAAATGGAGCAAGCAAAAGTAGAACGTAGGCATCTGGGATTGATAGACTTTAAGGAGGCTTGGGATATTCAGGAGTCTCTTTTTCAAGGAATTGTAGATCAGAAGGTTCTGCGTAGGAAGGATTCCTCAGCTGCTACGCCACCAAACTATTTGTTGAGTTGTGAGCATCCCCATGTGTACACCATAGGAAAATCGGGTAAAGACCAGCATTTGCTTATCGATGAGGCCTATTTGAAGAAAATAGGAGCCAGCGTATACCGCATCAATCGCGGTGGTGACATCACTTACCACGGTCCTGGACAAGTGGTTATTTATCCTCTTTTTGACCTTGATCAATTTTTTACCGATATTCATAAATATCTCCGATACCTGGAAGAGGCGGTTATTCGCACACTCGCGGAGTATGACTTGGTAGGCGTACGTTCTTCCGGGGAAACTGGCGTGTGGCTCGATATCGAAAATCGTCCCAGGAAAATCTGCGCAATGGGCGTTAGGGCGGCGCGATGGGTTACCATGCACGGATTGGCCTTAAACGTCAATACAGATATGTCGTATTTCAATCATATCGTTCCGTGTGGTATTCAAGATAAGGCCGTAACGAGCATGGAAATGGAGCTGGGCGAGCAGTTGTCTGAGGAAATTGTTTCGCAGCGAGTGCAATTTCATATTCAAGAGCTCTTTGGTTTTGAAATTTAAGTTCTGCGTCTATTCCGAAAATAAAGATTTTGATGGAAAAGGACTTTTTGAATCCGACGAGCTTCTGAAGGTTTTCCCTGCTTTAAAATCTTGCAGCATACGTTAGCTGCTTACATCACTGGTTTTATCTTGTCTGAACGACTTGACCACAAAGAAGGTCAGTGGTAAAAAAATTAGTCCGAGCGCGAGTGGTAAAAACCAACCGCCTATTCCGTCGGTTTTTCCAATTGTGGTTCTAATTGTTTGGTAAACAATACTGCCGAACACCAATAATCGCCCTCCACCCAAGTATTTCCAGACTTAAATCCATAGTGGAAAGTTGAAGGTTCAATTTTGGTTTATTTTTCATCTGTTCAAAAAAGGTTTTTTTTGTGGTCTCCCGATAGCTATCGGTAGGACCCCACTTTTGATCATTTTTCTGTGTGAGAAAGTCGTCTCATGTGGGTTTATTGGATTCAACTAATAAATTTGACTTGTAATTATTGTATCAATGTAAACGTGCCTTTGATTTCTTCCGGTAAACCTCCCACAGATTGGTAGCGTATGAAGTAGGTATATACTCCGGTTGGTGCTAGTTTGCCGTCGTGATATCCGTTCCATTCCATGTTAGGATCGTTGGTTTCAAAAATCACCTTCCCCCAGCGATCTAGGATGAAGAAGGAGAAATGCTCGCGATCTATAAAGCGATTTTTCACGCCAAACGTTCGGTTTTCTTCGATGTTTGATAAGGGTCTGAATGCATTTGGTAAAATTACCTTTGCCTTCTGGGTGATACAGGCCGTATTTGATATGCTGGTAAAGGGTTTAAAAGTCTCAGGGAGAGGAAGTAAATTATTTTGCTCTATCGCGCGAACTTGATAACAAAATCTTGGGGCATTTCCAGAAACTGAGCGAATATTATCGACATAGATAGTTCGAGAAGGCTCTATTTCGGATGCAATCAGAGTTAATGTTGAATTTTCGCCATCGGATCGATAAAGTTCGTAGTGTTCTAAATTTCCGGCAAAACCTTCATGAGCGTTCCATGAAACCCAATTTTGCTCGGAACTTTTGGATTCAACGTCAACCCTTATATTGTTCATAGCATTAGAGTGCGTAAAGTAAAATTCACAGGTGTCGGAATACGATCTCAGTCGATAGAAATAGATATCATCATGAGGACGTGGCAGATAATCGACATAAGAAAATGAAAAGTGAGGTGCTTCGGGAATGATAATGCGCGCAAGTTCAAAATAGCTACCGTTAATTTCGGAGGCTCTTTCTATAATTATTCCGTTGGCATAAGAATTCCCATCTATAAATCCGCGTAAGTAGACCCCATCACCTCTAATTTTCGTTTCGGAAATATAAATCATCTCCGTGGGATTTTTGATTCCGAAAAAGAGCTCTTTTGCATAGTTTGAATAATTCACACAGTTCAATACGGTGTCATTGGAAAAGACTTCATAGGAAACTCTAAATTTAACTTCAAGAGAGCAAACCAATATGTGATGCTTAAAAGCTCTATCAAACGTATTTCCTATTGTTACCCAATCTCCTGAGCCTATGGGAAATTCCATTTCTACAAGGTAGTCTATTGAATCGGTTTCAAATGGGCGTGGATTGTTCCAAGTAAGATATGCTGTGTCAATAAACCGACCGGTTAGAGGAAGCGCCTCTATGTCAAGACTAATAGAACCCACAGTGTTGGAAGCTTGAGAAAAGAATCCGCAGCCCAAATTTGTTAGAATTCGAAAGTAAACGGGGCCACTGAAATTATTCTGGTAGAGCAAGGTTCCCGGGTTGTAGTCGAAAACGGTGTCTAGATTAAAAAAGTTGCCGGAATTATTCGTATCAATTTGGATGAGGTGGTAGTTAAATCGAAATCCGGTATCGGGCTCAGGTATGAAATTTAGAGCCAGCATGTTCTCCAGCTGACTCACACAACTAATTATTGGTGGAGAAGGATTTCCGGGTTGAATACTGACGATTAAGGTGATTAATGTTCGTGCCGGTGTAGGGCAAAAGTCGTCTTCCATTTTTAGGTAGAAAACATATTCGTTGGAAAACACATCACATCCAAGATTGCTGGCCAAGTGGCTACATTCGGTTTTCCAGTAAAAATCAATGGTGTTGTTCATAATCGATACAAATCCCGTTTGACCGCTGGAAGGGGTAACAATGGCACAGGGTGGAAAGTCACAAGCGTTGGTGTCGTTCCATCCACTGCCTCCTAATTGTCCTCCTGCGGCAATAAAGGATATGTTTTGAAACTGGTTTCCGGGAAGTAAATCAAAATCTTGGGCATTAAGGGTGAAGTTGATTTCCATACCTGCTTCTACTTCAATCCTGTAAGTAAAGGGAGCAGGACTTGTTATCGCCAAATTGGAATCAGGAACAAAAGTCACCTGAGGAGGGCTATTTGTAGGGGGTGTAATAGGCGGATTTGCACCAGAATAAGCGGCTTCACAGTTGGCAACGTAGATTTGAATATCTCGATAAACTGCAGCAACTGGTAAGCCACATCGATAAGCGATTACCTCTGTATTTGTGGTGTAGGCTCCTGCTATATGAGAGTTGAAATAGATGACGCCAGTGATAGGGTC
>REDE01000002.1 GCA_007693635.1 Flavobacteriales bacterium
CCGCCCCAAACGCCTAAACACCTAAACGCCTAAACACCTGCCAATATGCTTTTCGAGTTGATTTTGACCCATATTCGTATCAGAATATGTACCTTTGCCGCGAATTTTTTTGAATCAGTGAAAAATAGTGTCATTGATTCCTCATATTTAAACTTTGTACTATGTCTACAGCAAAAAGCGGCGATGCCGTTAAGGTCCATTATACCGGGACGTTAAACGATGGTAGTATTTTCGACAGTTCAACCGGTCGTGATCCCCTAGAATTTACCCTTGGTGAGGGCATGATGATACCTGGTTTTGAGGCCGCGGTATTGGGAATGTCTATTGGTGATAAAAAATCGGACGTGAGTATTCCTTCAGCGGAAGCCTATGGCGATCCTCGTGAAGATATGATTATTGAAATTCCAAGCAGCAATGTTCCTGAAGATTTGAATCCTCAGGTTGGTCAGCAACTTGCCGTTACTCGTCCAGACGGACAGCCTATGCCTGTGACCGTTTTAGAGGTCCGCGAAGACGCCGTTGTCCTGGATGCGAACCATCCTTTAGCGGGTAAAGATTTGAACTTTGAAATCGAATTGGTTTCTATCGGATAATCGCAATTAATAATTGTAAAAAAACGCTCGATGTACATCGAGCGTTTTTTTTGATCTAGGCGTTTTTGAATTCTTCTTTCCCGTCAGTATAGCGTGCAAATCTACCCAACGAACGCTCGTGAACATGATCGTATCGATTCCAAGGCCAACCGCCAAACTGTGTTCGTTGATAATCCATAAAGGCCTCCTGAATCTCTTGTCTGCTATTCATTACAAATGGTCCGTGCTGAACTACAGGTTCGCTAATGGGCCTTCCTTGTAAGACTAATATTTTCGATTCTTCATTCGCATTTTTCAAAACAATATCCATAGCACCTTCAACTTCAACGCTGTGGTAATTCGGAATTGTTTTTTCAGCGACTTCCAGACCACTTCCGCGATAGTAATAGATGGTTCTATTGATTCCTTCACCTGCAGCAGGTAGTACAAACTCGGCTCCCGGCTCCATGTGAATGTTGAACACGCCTACATTGTTAGACTTCTCAGCTGCCCAAGAGGGACTAGGTGGGGTGGGCGAGTTTTGGTTGCCTAGCGATCCGGCTAAGACTTCAACGTAGGCTCCGTTTTTAGTAAATTTCGGAATGTCCTCGCTCCAGAACATTTTGTATTGTGGCTCGGCCATTTTGTTTTTGCGCGGTAGATTGAGCCAAATTTGAAACAATTCAAGGGGGTTTTCTTTGGTAGGACTAAGTAGGGGGAACATCTCGGAGTGCATTAACCCTCTTCCGGCCGTCATCCACTGCAAGTCGCCATTCCCATACCTTCCGGCACCTCCGGCCGAATCCGCATGATCAACCATTCCTTCGCGCACTACGGTAAGGGTTTCAAAACCTCGATGAGGATGCCCAGGGAATCCAGGGACTGTTTGTCCGTGATACATTCTCCACCCATCTTTTACGTGAAAATCATTTCCCAAATTCCGACCATCTAATGAAGCTGCTGGCCCCATTTGGTCATTCCCTTTGGGGTATTTGTCTTCGTGATGGACACAAAATAAAAAAGGATCGGGTGTTTCCCATTGAAAACCAAGTGCTTTTATGCGTTTGATAGGATTCATTTTCTGTGGTGTTTGTGGTTTGATATCTTCATTTTTTTCTTCGTCTCGGAATAAGCCTCCAATAAGAGGAGTTGCGGCTAGTCCCGTGGACCCTAAAATAATCTTACCTAAAAAGGCGCGACGGTTTTGTTTTTTATCGGACATAGCAAAAATATTTTGAGCAAAGTTAACTCTTTATGTCCCTTGGATGTTTCTCCTCATCGGAAATCTTAAGCTAATTTAATGGCTCCCAAAGGCTGACTTTTGGACCAGTTGCACGGCCAAGAAGGTACAAACACCCATAAGCAAAAAACCGATCAGATATGGTCCTCCATAATGCAAGTCATAAAGATATCCGCCCAATAGAGGTCCGGCTGTTCTAGCTAGGGAGCCTGAGGCTTGCAGATTACCCAGGGATTTTCCTTGGGAGCCTTCCAGGCTGAGTTGCGATGTTACAGAACTTAAGGTGGGATTGAGAAAGGCCGATCCGATGCTCAAACAAGTGATAGCTAGTAATTCGAGTGGAATAAAGAGATCAATGGGAACATAAGGCAGTGCCAGAAGTCCAATGCCTGTAAAAATGGTGCCCATGACCAATAATTTTTTCTCGCCAAATCGTGCATTGAGCTTTCCCAATAGAGTTCCTTGGATCACTGTTGCCATGAGTCCAATGTAGGCAAAGACGTATCCGATGTGTTTGGCGCTGAGTTCGAAGTGCTCAAACCACAATAAAGTTGCCGTGATTTGCATCATGGAAAATGCCAATAGAAAAATAAAATTCAGGGTCAATACGCGTCGCATGGGCAATCTTCGCCAATCCGACTGCATGGATCGCAGGGGATTTGTAAATAAAGGCTTGTCTGTTTGTAGATTGGTTAAGCTCTCTTTGAGCAGTATAAATGCTAAAATGAAGTTGAAAATCGAAAAAATTGCTGCTGTATACCCCACCCAAGGAACGCCCAAACTGTCTTTAACAATTCCGCCAATCAAGGGGCCAAGTATAAATCCCAATCCAAATGCAGCACCAATGATTCCGAAGTTTTTCACCCGATCTTTCGGGGCGCTAATATCGCTGATGTAAGCTTGGGCCGCAGAAATGTTTGCGGCACCAATGCCCGCCATAATTCGAGAAACTAAAAGGATAGCGATGGTAGTAGCGTGAGCAAATATGAGGTACGATATGGCAATAAGTAAGATTGAGGCTAGTAAAACAGGTCTCCGACCTATACGATCACTTAAATTTCCCCAGAAGGGAGCAAATAAAAATTGAAAGAGTGAATACGACATGGCAATTATACCTACAATAAAGCCATTGGCCCCGAGTTGTGTCGCAAAAATTGGCAAAATGGGAATGATGATCCCAAAACCTAAAAGATAGGAGGAAAACAAAAAAGAAATCCGGCTCGACAATGCCCGTTCTCCGTTGGCTAA
>REDE01000029.1 GCA_007693635.1 Flavobacteriales bacterium
TAAAAATTTTTATTTCTGGACACCCATGGCAGGAAACTGTTGCTATTTGATAACCACCTATGGTGAAATTAGTCGCAAAGATAATATCACTATAAAGTTTGTTCATCATACGGAAAGAGAGGATGAAAACGAAGAATGCGCAATTGATTTTTCAAAAGAGATACATGGTGTATTTAACGGAAAAAGAACGAATTAATTTTTTAAATTACATGAATGGTTTTGAAGGCATTTATTATGACAAAGAGAGATTTATTAAATATATTTTTCATTTTGAAAGTTCATCTACCGTTGAATTTACTGGAAAAAAAATTTAAAAATTAAAATCATGAAAAACAAATATTTGCTAATTGCAATAATTTTCACGCAAACATTGCTTGGACAACAATCCCCGCCAAATTGTCCCCCAAACCCCAACACAAATACAGAAGAGTACTGCGAAGAAGGAAAGGGAATTAGGACAAATCCAGATGATTTGAACAACCCGGAGTGTCCTGACTTGAAAAACAATTTTGACTGGAGGGCACAAACCCCAAGTTCTCATGAACACTTTACTAGAATAGGGCCTTCAGGTAATTCTTATGGAATTCAAAATCCATTTACAGGGCCTACACACGCTAGTTATGCTCCTTTTTTGACAGCGCATCAAGAGAGCAACTATAACCCTGAAGACGGCTGGGAGCTTCTTAGCGCTCAGCTGGGTACATACGGAAATATTGATGTCAATAATATTGATGGCTGGCATCCTAACATGCCTAACTCCAGTCATCCAATTCTTCCATACATCATGCTGTACAATAAATACAGTGGCACGCTGCGTTTTTTTGGTGCATTAGTATTAAACGTTGGCTCCTTTAACAATTTTAAAATTGATTTAGCAGTTTCTCAACATGCTGAGCTAGGGTCAGGGATGCCACCTAGAAATTATAATAGCGAACTTAAAACCACGAATCTATTGAGCATTCAGGGCAAGGCCATGCAACCTCTTGACCAAGAAACCAGTAAAACAGCTATGAGCGTTTTTGTGCGGAATCCCAATAACTCGGGCATTTTCTTTTGGTTTGATGTGCCTCTAGCGTACGACCCTTGTGTGTGCAACAACAAAGTGCAGTTTGAGGTTACGTTTAGTGAATTACGAGAAGCTGATATTCAAGTCTCTGGGATAACTTCTTCACGGATATACGGGAGTTTAAATTATGGCAACCCTTCATTTGGTCCATTGGTAACGGGGTTAGATGCAAATTTTAAAATTGACGAAGGTGGTTCCTTGATTCCTACGGGGTCTTTTCTCCGTTTAGCAGAGTATTTCAGTATGCACCCAAGTACGTCTGATAGCGAAAGAGCAAACCTCGAATCTTTAAAGGATATTTTGGCGTGTTCAAGTGAGATTCCCCAGCTAATTCGCAACCATTACACCGCATCTGAAACTGAAAAAAAGAAACATCAAGCGGCAATTGATATATTGGATGCCAACACAACATTTTTTGCATCTTTGACCAATGGCTGCTTCTCAAAAGACAATGCTGCAACGTCCATTACAAGTAGGCTTAAAGCATCGGGAGAGCCAATACGTTGGCATCCTTTGAATGGTTCTAAAATTTTTCTTGCTCTACCTGGTTCTAATTGGAGTGATGAGAGATTGCAATTTAATGATTATGTAGGCAATAACGGCATATTAGTTCCTGCCTATCCAACTTATAACGAGAGACTAGGCGTACTAGCACTATTAGAAACGCCAAAAGTAAAAATAGAACGGGCGGGTTCGCACCGAATATGCAAGGGAAATCCACAGTCTGGAGGTATCGTGTGTAACGATTATGGTCGTGTGCGCATCGACTTAATGGAATCGCTGAATTACACCTTTAATCCAGTCCTTAATGTTAATTTGGAGGAAAGCCAGATATATTGTCGCTTCGTCATTCGCGATGAAAACAACGCTTCTTGGCTTGATACCAGCAGTAAAAACCACTTCTTTTCCCATACACCAAACAGTCTTTACCCCGTTTCTTCCGAATTTATACCCATAGAATATTTCAGAAATTCGTCTTTTTCGTTTATCGATATTTTCAATTTCCACAACACAAAGACCTTTAGTGGGAATGAAAGTGAAAAATTGTATTTACAAATGAAAGTGCTGCTGCAATCCAATGATTTAGGAAAGGACGAAACACCAAACTCTTCCTATCACATCTTTACTTTTCCCGTGCATATCGAATCGTATAATGTAGCAGATTTCCGTGATTTTTCAGCCTTTTCAGATTTGGATGCCATTAAATACTTCAATCGCGATAACGTTTTTGATGTTGACACCATGTTTGTTGGAAATGCTATTTTATTTTTCAACGGAAACGTAACCATCAACGCCAAACTAACTGCCGCTCCGGGAAGTACGGTGAAAATTTACGCAACCAACCAAATTGTTTCGTTGGAGAATGCCTTTATTGACGAAAATATTGAGCTCATTATCGGCTATCCATTTGAGGAGGAATCGATGCTGCCGGCGTCCTTTCAAGAGGTTACATCGTTTTGCAATAGCACAAAGTATAAAGCTCAATATGAGACAGCTCAGGCTGAATCTTCTCAGCGAATAGGAAATCTGGAGGTTTTTGATATAAACGTTCGTCCAAACCCCAATAATGGGAATTTCGTATTAGGTTTTCCTCAAGAAACCACTTCAAAAACATCAATTACTATATCCTCCGCTCGCGGAGAGGTCGTTTTCCAAAAAACAATACGCGAGGGTAATATTGCTTTGGAAGTTGATGTATCACATCTGTTAAATGGCGTATATTTCATTACTTACGATGATGGCAATAATCGCGCATCAAAAAAATTAGTTCTCAACAAATAAATACGTCATAATGAGAATCACACTTACAACATTTCTTTCCCTACTATTTTTCTCGGCGTTCTCCCAGCATTCACTCGAAAAACGCCTTTCCCTCACCACCGGGCCCTCGTTCATTCCTGCCGATTTTTACACGGTAAACACCATCGCCGATA
>REDE01000149.1 GCA_007693635.1 Flavobacteriales bacterium
GCAGGGTATTTGGTTAACTGGTTAACTGACGAGGTCGCCACCTTCCCCACACGCTTATGGCTCCAAATCAGCTAAACGACTAAACAACTAAACGACTAAACGACTAAACGTATATCCGCCTTTTTTCTAACAAATAATTCATGTACTTTTGAGCCTCATAAAAAATCAGTACATCATGCAAACATATCAGAGTTATATTCGTGGGGAATGGGTGTCCGGAGAGGGCGTAGAGCTGGAATTGGAAAATGCCATTACAGGTGAAATTATAGGGCAAGTCAGTGCGAAAGGCCTCGATTACGCCTCAATTTTACAGTATGGTCGAGAGCAAGGCGCGCTGTTGCGGAAAATGACCTTCCACGAACGGGGAATTATGTTGAAAAAACTCGCGATGTATTTGCTGGAAAGGAAAGCTTCTTATTATGCTTTGAGCTACGCCACCGGTGCTACTAAAATCGACTCATGGATTGATATTGAGGGAGGGATTGGAAACCTCTTCGCTAATGCTTCGCTACGCCGACAGTTCCCAAATCTTTCTTATTATGTGGACGGACAAGCCGCGCCTCTTTCAAAATCGGGGAGTTTTATCGGACACCATATTATGGTTCCCAAGCGCGGTGTGGCAGTGCATATCAACGCTTTTAATTTCCCAATCTGGGGAATGTTGGAGAAAATTGCCGTAAACCTCCTGGCCGGAGTTCCCGCAGTAGTTAAACCCTCAGAATACACGGGCTACCTCACGGAGATTATGGTGCGCGATATTATCGAGTCGGGAATTTTACCGGAAGGGGCCCTGCAGTTAGTCACCGGTTTGGGACACGGAATTCTCGACCATGTTACCCATCAAGATGTGGTTACTTTTACCGGAAGTGCAGCTACGGGCAAACGACTTAAGTCGCATCCCCGTATATTGGAAGAGTCGGTGCCGTTTAACATGGAAGCGGACTCATTAAATGCCTGCGTTCTTGGTCCTGATGTGCGGGTGGAAGACGAAGAGTTTGCTCTTTTTGTGAAGGAGGTTCATAAAGAAATTACGGTAAAGGCGGGGCAGAAGTGTACTGCTGTGCGTCGTATTCTTGTGCCTCGTCATTTGGTGGAAGATGTGCAAATTGCCCTTGGACAACGACTGGAGAAAACAGCTATTGGTGACCCGCAAACGGAGGGTGTGCGAATGGGTGCTTTGGCCACGCGTCTGCAGGTTCAACGCGTGCAAGAAAGTATTGCGGCCCTTGCAGCCGACCAGGAAATCGTATATGACGGTCGAGCCAGTATGCAACTCCTCGGTGCTGATGCTTCAAAAGGAGCGTTTTTGGCACCGGTACTTTTCCGCAACGACGATCCTTTTGGTAAAACAGCATGCCACAATATTGAAGCCTTCGGCCCCGTTTCTACCCTTATTCCTTACGATTCCCTCGACGAAGCGGTAGAAATTACTGCCATGGGCAAGGGTTCGCTCGTTACCTCAATTGTTACCAATAACGACAAAATAGCCACCGAATTCGTGGTGGAAGCAGCGCCGTATAACGGACGTGTTTTGGTGCTCAATCGCCGATGCGCTAAGGAAAGCACCGGGCATGGCTCTCCAATGCCATTGTTGACACATGGCGGTCCCGGTCGTGCTGGTGGAGGTGAAGAGATGGGTGGAAAGCGCGGAGTAATGCATTACTTGCAGCGTACAGCCATTCAGGGTCATCCAGATACCATTATGGAGATCACAGGAGTGTATCAGCCGGGAGCAAGTCGCCCCGAAGCAAACCCGCACCTCTTCCGTCAGTATTTTGAAGACCTAAAAGTGGGTGAAACGGTTTATACGCACAAGCATACGGTGAGTGACGCAGATATAGTGAATTTTGCCAATGTGAGTGGCGACAACTTCTATGCACACATGGATGCTACATCATTGGAAGGAACCATTTTTGAACAGCGTGTGGCGCACGGCTATTTCGTGCTCAGCAAAGCCGCCGGTTTGTTTGTAGATCCTAAAAAAGGTCCGGTACTGCTGAATTATGGTCTGGAAGACTGTCGCTTTACCAAGCCCGTATATCCCGGAGCTACGCTGGGAGTGAAATTCACAGTAAAAGAAAAATTGGAACAAGAAAAACGCTCCGAAGAGGATATCGCTAAGGGAATCGTTAAATTCTTGGTTGATGTGTACGATGAAACCGGGGAGACGGTGGCATTGGCTACTATTTTAACTATGGTGAAAAAACGCGATCAAAGTTCGTAGTTCGATGCCAGAAATTAAGTTCAGTACAATGGCTGACGGACTGCGTTGGTGCATTTGGGATTTGCAGGACATTCCGCCCTTGATGCCTGGAGATATACTTCCCGGATTAATTGAGATTCAGCGTTTTGATTCGCTGCATCATCCGGAAATTAAAAGACAATACCTGGGTGCAAGAAAGGCCCTAGAGCGATTGTTGCCTCAAGGGAATCATAGTCTTTCGGCATTGCCTAATGGAAAGCCAATACTCAATATTCCCGGACATATTTCGTTGTCGCATACCGTTGGGCGCGCTGCAGCCGTCTATCATCCGTCTAGACCTTGCGGTATTGATATCGAAGATGTGAAGCGTCCCTTTGCTGAACGGGTAATTCAGCGATTTACAAATCCCGCCGAAATGCCGATTATTGAGGAATTTGGACCGGCAGTGCTCTGGTGCACCAAAGAAGCAGTGTATAAAGCACATGGAGAATCCGGCTTGCACTTCGCAAAGGATATTCTCGTGGAACAAACAAGTCTCGAACAGGCTACGGCGCGTGTTAAAAACAAAATTTCTTATTCTATTTCAAACTTCTGGATAGCGAATACTGTTGTAAGTGTCGCTGTTTTAAAATAATCCAAATCATGACAAACGATCGAATTCAAGAACTTCAACATACAATCCAGCCATTGCGATTGGAAATTCTCAATCACCCGGTATACAAGAAAATTGAAGATCTTGACCAACTGCGAAGCTTCATGGAGCACCACATTTATGCAGTTTGGGACTTTATGTCACTACTAAAAGCACTTCAAAACGCCCTCACCTGTACTTCTGTCCCCTGGCGTCCTGTGGGAAATGCCAATACACGCTATCTAATCAACGAAATTGTCACCGGCGAAGAATCTGATGTCGATGAATTTGGTAATCGCAAAAGTCATTTTGAATTGTACTTAGATGCGATGCGCCAGGCAGGCGCTGATTCTTCGGTTGCTGAAAAATTTGTGGATGATTATTGTAGTGGTCAATCTTTTTCTGCGAGTGCGCACTCGGTACCCCTAGCGGCACGAGAATTTATGGAGTTTACGTTCGATATTATCCAGTCGGGAAAGCCCCACGTAATGTCGGCGGTTTTCACCTTTGGTCGTGAAGATCTTATCCCCGATATGTTCATTGAAATGGTTCGTGATTTCTCCCAAAGTTTCCCAAAGGAAGTCAGCACACTTCTGTATTACTTGGAGCGACATATTGAAGTGGATGGCGATCATCATAGTCACCTTGCCTTAGAAATGACCGCTGTTTTATGCGGCGATGATTCTGAAAAATGGAATGAGGCACTTGAGGCTGTGAAAAAGGCCCTTGTTATGCGTCGTACATTGTGGGACGGAGTATTCGCGGCAATTCAAACCGAGCACGCATAGTCTTTACCATACCGCGACTCCAAACACGGTGTCGCCGGGATTTACGAAGTATCCGTACTGATGAAGCGTAGTGTCATTGGCTCTTACGTGGAGTAGATCTATGTACCCTTTGGTGTTTGCCGGGACTTTAAGCCAGGCAATTTCGTCGATGGAGTGACTGCGGTATTGCCATCCGTTGTACGGGCAACCAAAGGCGTACAAATCGCCCGGCCAAGGGTCGTGACTCAGTACGTGAAGCACCAATATACCATGATTGGGTTCCTCTGAGGGCGGACTACCCCAAGCATCAAATGATTCTTGGGTAATCGCCATTTGTTCGCGTGGGGTTTCTTGCGTGAAACTTTCCTGGAAAGTATTCATGGAAAATACGTCGGACTCTTTCTTGCAGGCAGTGAACGTCATCAAGACGATTAGCATCATGTTTTTCATTGGTGATTTTTTTAGTTTTTTTGCAAATGTAAGAAAAGTGTTACTTATACGCAAGTAGAAACCGAAAGAAAATAACTACAAAAACGACCGCGGACTGAGTTTTAAATTTACATTTGGTGGTATTTTGTAAAATATTGCCGGAGAAAATCGGAATTTGCATCAAAAAAAAATCCGCCATAAGCCGAAAGGGCATTACTTTTGAACAAAGCAAAAAATCCTTTGAGATTTTTATATTTTCAATGAATTTCTAATCAGTTTCAGGCGCAATAGAGTACACATGATGCAACGATTTACTATTTTCATATTTCTGATTTTGCTTGTTGGTTGTTCGGGTTCGAAAAAGTATTACCGCATGGGGAGTCAGCTTTCCGAGGCCGGTTTACATCGCGAGGCTTCCGAGCGTTACATGGAGGCTTTGCGGAGAAACCGGAACAATGTACAGGCGCAAATTGCTTTACGACAGGATGGGCAGCGTGTTCTGGACCATCATTTACAAGAATTCTACTTAGCCCATACAAGTGCTGATCATACCAAAGCGGTTCGTGAATTTGAATTGGCATCGCGTTATAATGAGATGGTTCGTCGCTTTGGTGTTTCGTTGAGTTTCCCCGAAAACTATCGTCCAATGTTTATGGAGTCGGAGGAGATTTATTTACGCGGACTATACATTGAGGCGCAAGATTTAATCGATGATGGTCGTTTTGCCGAAGCCGAAAATATTTTAAAAGAAATTTCTCGGCTGCGAGAAGATTATGGTACGGTTCAGGAGTTGAGGGACTTAGCCTATTTAGAGCCAAGATATCAAGAGGCGCTTACGGCCATGCAAGAAGAGTCATTTCGCAAGGCATATTTTCTTTTTGCCGACATCATGGCGCGCGACCCCAATTACAAGGATTCGCGTCGTATGCGTGAACTTGCTCGTGAACGCGGGATTTTCACCGTTGGAGTTTTGCCATTTGAAAACCGTACCAATGTCAGCAACATTGAGCAGCTTATTCTCGCTCGTCTTATCGCGGATATCAACGGAATGAATGATCCGTTTTTACGATTAATTGACCGTACCAACACCGATAGAATCATCGCCGAGCAGCGGCTTTCGTTGGAGGGGGTAATCGACCAGCGCACCGCCGTAATGGCTGGTGAAATGATGGGGGCGAAAGCATTGTTGAAGGCTACGGTTATTGAAGCCCGTGAATCTGAGGGGCGATTGCAGCGCGAAAATCGTAAAGGATTTTTAGGTACGCCGGTAAATGTTACCGATCCGCAAACGGGTGCTGTGGTTTCGCAAATGCAGTACAACCGAGTGTTCTATCAGCATTTCACCAGAGAAAACGAGGTGGTCGTTCACGTGCAGTACCAGTTAGTAAGTACCGCTACGGGCGAAATCTTGCTCAGTGATGTCATTGAAATGCGTCGTACAGACCGCGCGGAATACTCGCGCTTTGAGGGTGATCATCGCCATCTTTTTGCGGGTGTTTGGGAAAATCAAAAGCGACCATCACCCAACGATCGTATGTATAACTCCCCCCGCGCAAAGCGAGAGTTAAACGCCATGCTTCAAGCTTCCGACAAGGTGGAAAGTGTCCCGAATTTGCGTTCACAAATTGTCCGTGACCTTAGTGCGCGTATGTCCCAGCAATTACAAAGTTTTAATCCCGAGCGTTGATGAGAATACTATCCGTTTTTTTTGGCATCCTGCTCTTTTCTCTCCTCATTTCTTGTGGAGGTAGTAAGAAAAGTACAGTCCCTGTTGTAGATGAAAATCCCCGGCCAAGTTGGGTTCGGTCAAAACCTCTTGAGTCTGCCTTTTTTCACGGTGTAGGTTTTGCCTATAAAGTCCCGGGAAGGGATGATCATCAGCAAATTGCGCGAAATAATGCCCTGAATAATTTGGCGAGTGAGATTTCTGTAAATATTTCCGCCCAATCGCTGCTCTACCAAGTGGAGAGTGATCAGCGTGTTCGGGAGACTTTCCGCTCAACCATACGCTCAACCAGCACGGCACGATTGCAAGGCTATGAACTGATAGGATCCTGGGAAAATGAAAATGAAATATGGTTTTACTACCGTTTATCCAAAAGTGAACACGAGCGAATTCAACGCGAGAAAAGGCAAAAGGTATTGCAAATGGGAATGTCGGCCTTCTCTAATGCCGAAAGTGAAGGTGACCCCTACCGTAAATTCCTCGGCTATGTAACCGCCCTTGACGCGCTAAAAGAATATCTCGGTGAACCTTTGAGCGTTGAAATTGAAGGTCAAAACATCTTCTTGGCTAACCATATCATGCAGCAAATGCGTCAAATGGTCGATACGTGGAATCTGCAGGCCTCCTCAAATGTGGTTTCGGTAAAACGCGGACAAGCCGTGCGAATTCCGTCGAGTTTTTGGGAAGGGAAGGTTATTTTCTTTACATTACAGCAACAGCGTATGCCACTTGTTCAGGTTCCAGTTGTCCTATCGTACACCGAGCGCCGAAATCATCAACATCAGGGTTTAACGGATCGCAATGGTCACGTTTATTTTGTCTGGGATCGTATTGCCAGTCAACGCAGCCAGGAACAACTACACGCCCGAGTAGATTTACGCGCATTGGCGTCTGAAGCCTCACGCGATGAACTTGTTTTGGCGGTTGTGGATAAATTGCGCGAACCATCAGCAACAATCACCGTTGAAATTCTTCCACCTCTGGTCTTTATTCAGTCACGCGAGTTGTTGATGAACGAGATTATGGATCCGCCTTTATTGGCAAATGCGTTTGCAAATGAATTTCGAAAAGACGGATTGGAGGTTACCCGCAATGCTGCGGAAGCAGATTACGTACTGGATATTCAGTCACAAACCCGCACGGGTAATGGTGCTGGTGAAACTACCCAATTTACCACTGCCTATCTCGACGCAACCATTCAGCTTTTTGAACAACCGGGACGACGTGTGCTTTTTTCTCAGCAACTAAGTGGGGTACGCGGTGTGCAGCTCGACGATGATCGTGCCGCCAGAGAAAGTTACACCCGCGCAATTCGCGATATTCAACGAGAAGTTTATCCAGACTTACGTCGCAAGGCTTTTAATTAGAGTTTGGCCATAAAGTGCAAGTGGCTGCTCTAGAAAGTTCTCGGACGAGACTTGCGATTCCTATAGCTATCGGTCGAAAATCAAGGAGTTTACTAAAGTAAGTCACTTTAATTTCAGGCGAGCATAACGCCGCTATCGGACTTTATAGGCAGACACTAATTAAGGAACTAGTGTGTAGAGTAGGGGGCGCGAGGGTACAGCATCGCTGCTGATTGGTGCCAACTGAAGATTTAGGAGGTAGCGGCCATCGGGAATTTCGTTGGATGCGTAGATTAATTCTGTGATGGTGTTTCCTAATCGAATTTCTTTGCCGTCAAAAAAGAAGGCTCTGTGGGCAAGCAATGTTCCGCCATCTTCCTCGGGATCTACGGAAGGCAAATCGGTAAGAAAATGTTGCACCCCGGCATCGGCAAATTTCTTTAGTGCCTTTGGAAAAAAGCATGGTGGATTACTTCCACTGTATTCTCGGTTTTTTTTGCTGGAATCATTGGGCAGTGTTCGAACCAATAATGCCTGATACCTCCATTCGTCGTCCGGCAGGGGCACAGATTCTAATGAAAACGGGGAGTCTTCCTCCTCGACGCTTACCAGTAGCGCTGTAAACCACTGACCTTTTATCTGATCATTTACGTTTTCCCGGTTGGGGGTAATGTGTCCAACACACTCGGTATGTGTTCCTTGACCGTGCGGATTTAGCAATAGATTGAAAAAGTTTACCGAGCCGCCTTGACGAACTTCGCCAATCCACTCGCCCATTCTTACGGGCTCGGCCTTCATGTGTTTTACCCACCATGCCAGCGGACCTTCCTTGGGATCAAAGCCAATACTTAGATCGATGGGTTGGTTGAGATCAACGGTGTAGGTTTGGTTTTGGATGCTAAATGTAGCCAACATTACAAGGTGGGTTCTAGGAATAAATCGCCATAGGGTTTACGTAAAAAGGGCAGTACATCGTTCCATTCTATGGAAAGCGTAATTGGGCCCGAGGCGTAAGGGGCTATTTCGTAGACATTGTATAAAAAGTGCATGCCGCTAGCATCGATCCCAAAGTCGATGGGGAGGAAAAAACGATCATTTTCAAACCAGAAACCCGCATCTTCCCAGGATTCATTTTCGTTGATATTAAATTCTTTACGAAAACGGCGCTCCACGAAATCCGTAAAGGCTTTATGCTGATCGGCATTTACAAAATCCTTCCAGCTGAGAATGTCGTTGGTCGACAAGTCGATGACTCGTTTAAGCCAAAATGAATTGGGATGTGCCCCGCCGGTAAAGGCATAGTCGCTTACAATCACACTGATTAGTCCAAATCGATTAAAGCGAATGTTTACATAGCGCTCCATTTCCCAAGGCATATCGTAGGAGGGGATTTCTTCCAGCAAGCGTTCAAATTCTTTTATGCTGGCCTCAATCCAGGCATCTTTGCTGGGAAAATAACTGCTGCCGGCGGAGAGCATTAGGCTATCGATTAGAGCTTGAAGAGGTTCTTTAGGGTCAATACTAATGGATTGCAGATAAATGGTCAAACACGCTTGATCACAGTTGCCAATCGTCTTTTCAGTCGTTTGGTATTTGTAAGAAAGGGTGTCAGAAGGCGAATCTGAGGAGGAAACCTCGGCTTCTTGTGAGCATGCGATGGCTCCAAAGACAAGACTCAAGTAGATGAAAAAGCGTGTCATAAATGATGTTGAGTAAGCTCCAAAAGTACAACAAAACTGGAGACTAATTTTGCCGTACTTTTATGGCCATAAAAATACTTCTGTCATGAGTGCTATTCGAATCTTTACATTGCTGTTTCTTTTGGTTTTAACCAGTGAAATACAAGCCCAGCGACCTCCTGGAAAAGATCGTGAAGAATGGCAGGATGATATGGAAAAACAGTTTGAACTATACGTTCGAAACGTTCGCTACCAGAGAGATCACTTACCTTGGGCCGATTTGCATTTTGGGCCGGCTTCGTTGGCGGCGGCTCCGCTTGCATTTGGTTCAAATTCGGATATTTTACCCACAGAATTAGGGCGCAGTTGGATGTGGAAATTCGGTGCGGGCATGCAATATCGCTGGGACAAAACACCTATGGTGCTTCAGTACGGTCTGCGATTTTCGGTTCATCGCTTAGGATTACCAGATGGTCGCATGGTGTTTGCCTCAGCCGATGGCGGTTATGAATATGGTATTGTTAATCCTGAATATTCTCGCGTTCAGTTGGTGGCCAGTTACTTAAATATTCCCTTAATGCTTCATTTCGACTACAGTAAGTACGGAATTGGCAACGGTTTTACTTGGGGTTTTGGTGGTGAGTTTGGTATCCGAACGAATCAATACCAGCGTTACACAATGCCCAATGCTCAGGGAGATGATTTGCGGGTAAAAGTTTCCGGTCCACACGGCATCAGTCCAATCCGTTATGGCTTACTCACTCAGTTGGGATACAAGGCTTACAAAATCTCCGTAGGTTACGACCTCAATTCGTTTGTCGACTTAGAGAACAACGCACACTTCGTATATTTTCTTTTGGGGATAGAGTTGTAGTGCTAGAGTGTGATAGTCACGATTTGATTGGTTGTGTAGTATCGGATTTGGAGCGCTTTACTAGCCTTTAATCGCAAAGCTTTTTTAAATAAATCATAGATTCATCACTTTGCCCTCTATTGCCATGACTCGCTTTTTTCGCTTCGGCATTCTTATTTGGCGGACAATACTGTTAAATAATCTTTTAAAGGTCAATGATTTGATTACTAATTTATTAGCAAGTCTGTTTCCATATTATACGCTTCAAGGCAATTAATGGCTTGAGCAAGATAAACATCTTCTAGTTCAATGACCGTTTTGAGTTCTACTGTTATTCCATTTTCTACAATAAAGCTTACACAGCTTGTTCCAATATGTTCATTTCCATAGTATTTTGAAATTCCCATAATCATCCGCCGTGTTTTGTGCGTTGGCTGACTGAGTGACTCAAATTAATTCGTGACTCTGCTACACCTATTATTTATTTTCCTGCTTCTTTGTGAAATTTACAGGTGGTAAGATAATCAATCCCAAACCTGCTTTAGATGAAAGGTTTGAAAGATGTTCCCGTATGTATGGAAAAATAATTGCCGCACCATTTATATGACCGAACTGCTCTAAATCTTCTAAATTTGTATCACCTACTTTCTCAAAAACACCAGCCATAACAATTGTGCAGCTAACTTCCTCAACATCATTAAATGATTGTGTATAGTCTATTTTTTCAGTAACGAAAACTATATTATCCTTTACGTTTACATTGACGTCAACATTAATGATTTGCTTTGCGCCTTCATTATTAAATGTCACATTTGGAACACGTTTAAAAGCGCTCTCTAATAAAATTAAGTTGGCTATTCTAAAGCCTGATTCCATTTGGTTATTATTTTCTTTTGCTTCCATTACGCTGCCATTGGATAGTTGATAGAAAACAAGGCTTGATTTTGATTTTCTATTGATGTTAAGCTGTTTGCCTGGTCAATATTGATATTACTTTGTTTTACTTGATTTGCAATACCATTATTAAAAATACCAGTAGTAGAACTGATGCTTTCAATATTCAGATGATTAGAACTATTAAAAATATGTATCTGCTCAAGAGTAATGGACGATTTACAATCATTAGTTGAAATTAAGTCAACATATTTACTACCTGTAAGCTCAAACTCAATGTTATTAATACCAACTATTGCATCATCAGAAAAAAAGCAAATGTTTTGATATGGAAATGATTGTATGAAACTGTTTGTAAAATTGTTTTCCCAATTAATATAATCGTTGTCTAAATGATAAATACTATTAGGTACTACTTCTACACAATGAACATTAGCATCAATATCAAATTCATATCTTACACGAGTATTTGGAAAAGATGCGATAAACTCTTTTAATGCTTCTTTAATAAAACTGGTTGCCTCTATATTGTTCATATACATTCCTTTAAAATACTAATTGTTGTTTTAGATAAGACTATCGACTGATTGCTTTTAGTGTAATCAATAGAAATGTCATCATAGTCAGCATTAACCCTTAACCTCTTTAAAATTAAAATATCCCTATTAAAATCTCTATCATTTTGGGATTTACTTTGAATAAATGATTTTAATTGGTTTATTAAAATCTCGTGGGAACCTTGATTGGTACTACTGTTTAAAACCCTTAAATCTTGTTCTGTTTTACCCATAGAGTTCAACCATATGTGTTTCATAAGTTGAATGCAACTGTAATACGCACAATGAACAACGGAAGGATAATAGCATTGTTGGTGCAAAAGCTCTGCTGCACCTAAGTTTAGTTCCGATTTGTTTTTTAAGTGCTCCATAAACAAGAATGCAAAGGTAATGTATTTGTTTTTAAATTTACAATATATTGAATAAAGAAACAAGTAATATGGAAAGGGCTGATTTTTTTAGCAGTTTAAAAGTATAGTTTTAACCTCAAAAAAAAATCGCATGAAAAAGTCAAAACTCAGTGAATCCCAGATCATCAACATCCTCTAATCGCATGAGCAGTGCAAAAAAAATAGAGAAATTTGCCGAGAATCAAGAATCTCCGAACCTACATTTCAAAAATTTCTGTTCCATTGGGTAAATGCGGCTGGCCAATTATCAGTCCTTAAACTCTTTTATATGCGTTCGATTTAATAATTCAGATAACTTGGGATTAAAATCTGTAAGGGAAGCCCGCAGAAAAATGTTAATTTAGAGCGGAACTGCCGTTATTAAACTCGAGGCTTTGCCACACCGCTTTTATTTGATGAATTTAGAAGCACCACTTTGTTCGATTAGCTCTGCAACTTCACCACTATCATCTGAACTTATTACTTTGACAATGTTCCCGTTCTTATACAAATCGTTCCACAAATTAAAGGCTGGTGAATTTTTTGCTGGTTGATCTGAAATCAAAAAGAATTTATTTTTTTCCAACGAATGACTGTAGGTGGCAGATAAATGAGCAATAACACTTATGTACGTATTTAGGCTCTTGTAAATCGTTTCTTTAGATTGAATGAAGGGAAGTGATTTTGCCCCAATTAATACTCCATTTTGGCCTATACAATCAATTTCAAATGAATTAGAGAGAGTTGGAACAACTTTACGACTGATTGCTTGTCTTGTATGAACTTTGTCTTTTACCTTTTCAATTAAGTTAGCATTCACTTTTTCGTAAAATACTTCTTCGTATTTCTTAATCGAATCATCTTTTTTAGTAATAGTTTCAACTGAGTTATCTACAAACAAACTGAATAATTTCAAAAATTTAGAATCATCCACATTGTCTGCAATAATTGATGGTTGAGTAAATTTCAATAAACCGTTGCTATAATTAGCTAAGTATTGAAAATAATCTGAAGATAGAAAAGTTGAGGCTTCAAAAAGTGAATTTTTGCTTAATGAAAGTAATTCGTTTTGCTCCTTAACCTTACTTACTATTTCCCGTTCAATAAAATCTATAAGTGAGCCATCAATATTTACAATTGACTTTGCAAAAACTTTTTTTGCCTTTGAAATTTTTAAGCGAACACCATCCGGAGAACACAAAATAATTCCTATTGTCAAGGAATCCCCTGACATCTCATTTGGAACTATTTTAATTAAACTATAAAACGTCTTCATCATTATTTTGCTGTTGAAACTATGTATTTAAATTGTTCAAACACTTTTTTATTGCGTTTTGGATTAAAAAGAAAGGACTTCAAACTAGCTGCTTCTTGGCTTGATAAGCTGTAATTTGTTGGTAAATAGTCACAAATTTGTTGAAAATTTCTTTCCGTATCCAAGATGCAAAGATAAAACCTTTCTTGGGCTAATTGAACCCAATTTCTGTTTTTCTTTGCAAGACGAATTGCCGAAAGGCCTAATGGGCTATATAATATGGAGTCATTGTCGCTAAAAGATACGTAATCAGGATTGAGGGATTCGAAACTCATTGAAGAAAATGTCAAGGCATTGTCTATGGGTAGTACTTGAAAAGACCTATTAACAGGTTTAAGAATAATATTGTTGTTTGTCGGTTTCCTATCTTCATTCTCGACCCAAATATCAAATAGCGCTATATCAAGTAAATCTGCAATATTGGCAATTTTACGTTGACTAACTTTTGAAGATGCACCAAAGAATATTTGTAAATCAATGGAATTAGGTTCATATAATGAGCCGAAAAAAGTACTGTTTTGTTGAAGTGATTTGTTTCTTTTAACAAAATCCGAAGTTAGTAAGTCGTCTGACAAGCAAAGAGAAGCTGCTTGGGGTGTTTTTATCTGCCAAATACTTAACAACTGGTTGCAAATAAATTCACGAACTATTGCTGTTTTGTCTATTGAATTTAGCGGTGGTTTCAAAACATACCGCTCAAAATCTTCCGTTAAAACAAGAAAAGGACTATGCCCATTAGTGGGATATTGCTTTGCAATTAATGTTACGGTTTTAAGATCAAATGGCTTTAACATCATAAAATTAATTTGAAAGAGAAACCATATAACCCATAAAACCGATGAAGCCCAATAGAATGATGATTTGCCAAGAAAAGTAAATCTTTGTGTGGTTGGGTGTAAACATCAAGCATAAAATATACGAGAACGAATACAGGAGGTATTGATCTAAACGAATTATTGGTGGATATGTTGATGCTATATTCATTATACTTGTGGCTTAACTTAATTACAAATAAAAGACTCAGTACACGACAAAAAATATAATGAGCTCAAATCTAATGTAAAATAAATCCAAATATTTTTTCAATAAAATGACCATCAATATGTTAATTAAATGTTTGCTGCAATATGTATTTAAAACAGAACGTCAGTCTAGACCACAAATATAAGGATTTACTAATCGTTTTTAACGGACATCTTAATCTAGCAGGATCCGCTCATTTGTCTTTTTATCAACGCGTTATTCAAAAGTAGGAGTGTCATTTTCGCGAATCTGTCGGCTGGATTTGATATTAATACAGATGCTGAGAGCAATTACAGGTGCATTTAACGTTTTATGCAACAAGTAGAACTGCCGATGGCTATTGTTGCAAGACTCATTTTCAATCTACTTCCCAACAAAGGCTCTGTTTTTCTATTGATGGATCGCATAAACTGGAAGCTTGGAAAGAGTAATGTCAATATACTGATGCTAGCAGTCAGCTATAAAAATGCTTCCTTCCCCTTGGTGTTTAAAATGCTTGACAAAAGAGGAAACTCAAGCTCCGCTGAGCGTAACGAAGCTATCGGAATTCCCCCCTTCTCGTTTATTTTTCCCAAGT
>REDE01000057.1 GCA_007693635.1 Flavobacteriales bacterium
AATCCTTTAGGTGTTCTAGGGCCATTTCCGCCACTTTCTCAGCGCCGCTATTGGTTAGTTCAGGAACGTTCACATTAGGAATTTGGTATTTTTCCATCAAGTGCTCTTCGGGTTTTTCGGTGCTTCTAACGGCCACGAAAAACAAATCGGCGGGGTTTACACGGCGGGATTCACCTTTAATAAGGTTCCAGTTTTTTCGCGTTTCAGCACTCGGTTTCTTTTGTTGGCATTCTAGGTTATCCTCGTGAATGGCGGTGGCTAGGGGCATGCCATGTACGTTACCAGAAGGCGAAGTGTAAGGAGAATGAAGATCAGCATGAGCATCGATCCAGATCACTCCCAAGCGTTTAGTGGGAAAAGCGTCTTTTATTCCGGCGATGGTTCCACCGGCGTTACTGTGGTCGCCGGCAATTACAATGGGAAAGCGATTATCGCAAAGGTGACGCGCTACAATATGGCGAATGCGTTCGTACATCACCACAATGCTATCCAAGCGCTTGGCAGTATTGGTTTTGATATCTTCAAAAAGCAAGTCGTTGAGATTGGCAATGCGCTCTACTTTGTACTTGCGAAAAAAGTTTTTATTCAGTGAAAATGAGGCAATCTTCATCGCATCGAGTCCTAAGCTCGCACCACGCGTTCCCGCGCCCAGTTCCGACATGTTTCCGATAAATTTGATTTTTCTTGGCATAATTCAATTATTTTTCTTGTCCATCTTCTACCCAATCCACCACGAAAACGTTGGTTTCGCGGGTTCCTCCATTAAAGCGATTGGAGCTGAAAAGCAATTTTTTTCCATCAAAGGAAAACATTGGAAAAGCATCAAAGGAGGAATCAAAGGTAATTTGTTGCAAATCGGTTCCGTCTTCATTTATCATAAAAATGTTGAAAGGAAAGCCGCGTTCTGTATGGTGGTTAGAGCTAAAGAGAATCTTTTCTCCGGAGGGGTGATAGTAGGGTGCCCAATTGGCTCCACCCAAGTTGGTTACCTGGCGCAAATCGCTGCCGTCAACATTACACACATAAATCTCCATATCGGAGGGTTTTACCAAGCCTTTAGACAATAAGTCTTTGTATTCAGCCTGGGCTTCGGGGGTTTGCGGACGACTGGCACGGAAGACCAATTTGGTACCACAAGGCGAGAAAAAGGCGCCGCCGTCATACCCCAATCCACTTGTTACCTGACGCTTATCCGATCCGTCGATGTTCATGGTCCATAATTCCAAATCACCACTGCGATCGCTGGTGAAAACAATCTTGTCGCCCTTGGGACTTACCGTAGCTTCGGCATCGTAGCCGATTCGGTCGGTAAGACGGTGGATGATTTCACCATTGAGATTGGCAACAAAAATGTCGAAGGTAGGATAAATGGGCCACACGTAGCCTTCTGATTTATCGGGTTCAACCGGACATTCAAAACCGTGGACGTGGGTACTTGCGTAGAGAATGCTTGTATCGCCGGGCATAAAATAGGCGCAGGTAGTTCTACCTCCTCCGGTACTTACGCGGGGAGGAATACCGTCTGAGAATTGATAGTTATCCACATCCAGCCAATAGATTTGATCACACATTACTCCCCAATCGGGGTTGGTAACCTGAAAGGTCATTTTGGTGTTGTCAAAACTCCAGTACGCCTCTGCATTATCGCCACCAAAGGTAAGTTGACGCATATTTCTCAAGTACTTTTCCTCCGGGTAAACCAATTCCGGACGCACGGCGGTAGAATTTGAATACATGCTTGAAGTAGGCATGGTGTCTGCTTCAAAAACCTCCTGCGCTGGCGTATCAACCGATGAACTGCATGCAGCAGCAAGAAGAGCTAAGGGGAAGAGGTAATTTATTCTCATTGTGTATGTATTAAGCGCAAAACCAAGAGCATAGAGCACGCGGCTCCCTACTCTGGTAAAAGCACAAGATTAGTATTCATTTTGGAGTGGCCTCATTTTTCAATTATTCAATTTACATATTCAACGATCGCAAAACGCTGAGCGCTTGACCAATCGTTTTTACATTGGGGATGCGAAGATAGAGCTTATCATTCTTCTCCTTCATTTCCACATCACGACGGTCTTGCAGCATTTTTAAGATGCCGCCAAAGGTAGTACTTTGGAAGTAATCGCTGCGTTGATCGGCGACAAAATATCCCAGAAAAATTCCGTTTTTCACCACAATTTTAGAAAAGCCCATCGATTTGCCTAGCCATCGAAGTTCCATACTTTGCATCAATGCTTCTGCCGGTTTGGGGAGTGGGCCAAAGCGGTCGATGAGCTCTTGTTTAAACTGCTCCAGATGCTCCATATTTTCCAAGGAATCCAAAGATTGATACAGGCGCAGTCGTTCTTCAATTTTGTTGATATATTCGTCGGGGAAAAGGATTTCCGCGTCGGTATCGATCTGACATTCTTTCACGAACTCGATGGTTTTACGTTCGTGAGCATACAAGTCGCGGAATTCATTTTCCTTGAGTTCTTCCACGGCTTCCTGCAAAATTTTCTGGTAGGTTTCAAACCCGATATCGTCGATAAAACCGCTTTGTTCGGCACCGAGGAGGTTTCCTGCGCCGCGAATTTCGAGATCCTTCATTGCAATTTGGAATCCGCTACCCAAATCTGTAAAGCGTTCCAAAGCTTGCAGGCGTTTGCGACTTTCTTCCGAGAGGCTAATCAGGGGTGGGGTAATCAGCTTACAGAAAGCCTTCTTGTTTGACCGGCCAACCCTACCCCGCATTTGGTGTAAATCGCTCAATCCGAAATGCTGGGCTTGATTGATGATGATGGTATTCGCATTGGGTACGTCCAGTCCATTCTCGATGATTGAGGTGGCCACCAGTATATCAAAATCGCCTTCCATAAATCCGAGCATCACCTTTTCGAGTCGTTTGCCGTCCATTTGACCATGCCCGATACCGATTCTCACACTTGGACAAAGGCGCTGGATCATTCCCGCCACTT
>REDE01000035.1 GCA_007693635.1 Flavobacteriales bacterium
CCACCGCAATTAAGAGCCTCTGCTAAGTCCTCAAATGAAGTAAAGTTGGTCGCTGAAGGAGCGGCAAATTGATTAACCGTGTAAACTCCACTAAGTGGGGTTCCAATAGCGTCTACATTTACAGAAGTGCTGCTGCTAGTCTGACTGTTGCAGGTCACTTGACAACGATAATAGGTGTTGGCATTAACAGTAACCGATTCATTGAGGTTGGTCGCTCCTGGAATATTTGTCCAGGTAGAGTTATTAGGGGAGCTTTGCCACTGATAGGTTTGGCCGGAACCGAAGCTATTTCCGTTTAAGGAAAGATTTACCGTGTTACCTACACAGACATTGGTTGCGCTGGCTGTTGCTGTGCCCGCGGCAGGTGGGGCGGTGCAAGGTCCTGTAATGATTGTGAATTGCGCGTTGGGGCGTGTTGTTGGGCCTAAATTATTTGTGCCTGTATTTGTGCAGTTTCCTGCCGCATCTTGACGCCAAGTTCTCGATGTTCCTGCAGGTAAACTTTCCGTCCACTGCACTCCAGCATTGCCAGATCCAGTAAAGCTGGTGTTCTGCGTGCATATTTCCACAATGATGTTTGATGTTCCATCCCAAATAAATGGAGTACTTAAGATATGCTGATTCCAGCCTAGTGAAGGAGTGTACGAGGTGGATGTAAATACCGTAGTCATTCCTGTTTCCCACGCCGTTGTTAGGTCATTCGTGGTAGAATTTTTCATCTTTATTTCCATATCGTTCAAAGCCGGTACGGAATTCAAAGTGATGACATTAAAGGCGACTTGGGTGATGCTTCCCGATGACATACCCGCAGCAGTCAATTCTGACGCACGATATATCATTTGCAAGCGATTTCCCCAGTACCAGTTTCCATAAGGGGTGGGGTAACCGGTAGCCGTATTGGTACCAGTCCCTGTCCCAATGGTGAATGGGGCTTGAGAAAAGGCGGGGAGTGAAAACAAGATCGCAAAGAATAACATTGCGAATTTTGAATAACATTTTTTCATTTTGTGCTGATTAACAGTTTTTAACTTAAACTAAGCTTTCATTTTGTTTTTACTCAATGAAAACTTAATTTTAATTCTGAATATTTAACAAATATATAAAAAAACCCGAACAATTAGCTAATTGTTCGGGTGTAATGCTGGTAGAAATTTATCTACTGTTATTTTCTGTTAAGACGATTCCAGATGAGCTCTCTGTATTGTGCTCTCCTTTCTTCGCGGTCTGAACTAAATACCTGTTCGTTAAGGTTGAAGTCGTTTTCATCAACAAGGTCAAATGATCCCAAATATGTTAAAATTGCATCTGACGGATTCATGGCCACTCCACCGATAAATCCAAAGTTTCCTGAGCAGGAAAGTCGATTGTTGTCTCTATAGGACAAATCGAAACTGCCGGTAACCATATCCCATTCTTCTTCTTCCATGTCGGTGCTGGTATCGTAACCCTTCCAAAAATAACCTTCCCAAATAAAGAAATCGTTATCGATATTGCGAGAGTATACCCCAGCGGTTGGTCTGGTTTCATTTGTACTCTCGATTTCAAAAATTAAGATATCTCCTTTGCCAGATGGATTACCTAGTGAGTCGAAGGTGATTCCGTTGTAAAAAAGGATATCGTATTCGTGAGCTCCATCCCATTCTCCGAAATACACGACTTCGCAGTTTGTTAGAGGATGCGAGATATTGTTTATCTTGAAAGTATTGCTTGGAGTTTGAGGGGTGTTGCCATTGTCATCGTCGTCGCTGCAACTGGTGAAGACTAGGAATAGGGCAAAGCTTAATGTGTAAATGAGATAACGCATATTGGTTGAGTTTATAAGGTTTGTAAAACATTCAAGGCAAACTGTGCCTCAATTGGGTCAAATATAGTGTAAAATATTTGTTTGGAACGGAAGCACTAATTTTTTTTAAAAAATTGCTGCTTGGAATTTAATCGCTAAATTTTTAAATATCCTCTAGAAGAAGTTGTATGTCTAGGATCAATTGATCCATTTCTTCGGTGTCGGTGCCGTCGTAATATCCTCGAATTCGACCTTTGTGATCGATAAGTGCAATGTTTTCGGTATGGATAAAATCGTGACCGTCTACGGAAGGATAATCGTTATCGGGATTGGGAGCAACAAAGTAAGAGCGTCGAGCCAATCGGTAAATCTCAGTTTTGTCACCAGTTAATAGCCGCCAATTGGTGGAGTCTATGTCGTGGTCAATGGCATATCGCGCTAAAGTTTCCACGTCATCAACCTCCGGCATCACTGTGTGGGACAGAATCATGAGATTTGTATTTCCGCTGAATGATTTTTGCACGCGCAAAAGCTGCTGATTCATTACACGACAAATGCTAGGACAGGTGGTAAAGAAAAACTCTACAACACGAATTCTCCCGCTTACCAAATTGGAATCTACTTCTTTTCCAAAGTGGTCGATTAATGAAAAGTCGTCCACCCGGTGTCCTCTTCCTACTCGTTGTAAATCCTCTTCCACCAGTAAGGCGTTAACTTGTGAGGGGTTGATAATTGGCAGGACTCTTTTAGGTTCAGATTTTTTTAGGGAAAAAAAAATCAGTGCCACCAATATTGCAAAGGTGACACTGTATACGATGATATTAGATGTCTTTAGTTTAGGCATCTGTTTTTGATGGTTCTAGCAGATTTTTATTCTTCAATAATAACCCAAGTTTCATCTTCAAGTAAAGGCATAGCCTGCTTGTACTTCATCTGTTTGCGTTCTCCACTAGTGAGATTTTGCACGCTTACGATGTCGTTGCGTCCGTATTTTTTATCCTTAATGACGGGTTTTTGTACGGGTGGCGCTTGTGCGGCGGCGGATTCTGCGCCGATTTCATTACTTCTCGATGTTTGTAAATTACGTTGGGGTGTTCTTTCTCGGCGTCCTTCTTGAACCACACTAGCATCTCAGGTAGTTAGGTGTGCCTTGAAT
>REDE01000150.1 GCA_007693635.1 Flavobacteriales bacterium
AAATTTCGGGAGGACAAATATACGTTTTTATTTGGCTCACCAAGCACTAAAAGAAACTTTTTGTCTTTCAAGTCGATATTATTTACTAAACCGACAAATTCCTTAGTTTTGGGAGCGGAAAAATCTAGGTTTTCCAGAACCTTAAGCGCTGATTCATTGGCTTTTAAACTCAAGGCAGAAAAACGAGCTAGTCGCTTAACTTTTTTATTGAGTTTGAAACCATAATCACGAGGACGTGGACCGAAGGCGGTACCACCACCGCGGTGCAAAGGACCTTTAAGTGAACCATAGCGTGCTCCACCGGTACCTTTTTGCTTGTGATGCTTCTTAGTTGTTCTGGCTATTTCAGCACGCTCTTTAGATTTGTGCGTACCTTGACGACGATTGGCAAGAATATTTTTAACATCAAGCCAAATTGCGTGTTCGTTAGGGGTCATACCGAAGATGGCCTCATTGAGCGCAACCTTGCGTCCGGTATCTTTTCCTTCTTTATTGATGATGCTCAGTTCCATTACTTCTCAATGATTACAAATGAATTCTTATGTCCGGGAACGGCGCCTTTAATAAGCAACAAATTCTTTGCTGCATCCACTTTCACAACCTTAAGGTTTTGAATTTTGGTACGAACTCCGCCCATACGGCCGGCCATACGCATTCCCTTAAATACACGACTCGGTGTAGATCCAGCTCCAATTGAACCCGGGTGACGAGCTCTGTTGTGCTGACCGTGTGTAGATTGACCTACACCACCGAAGCCATGACGCTTAACAACACCTTGAAAACCTTTACCCTTAGAAGTACCTACAACATCGACAAAATCGCCTTCGACGAAAATGCTGTCAACGCTTAGACTATCTCCAAGATTCAAAGAACCTTCAAAGTCGTTTAAAAACTCTACAAACTTTCTCTTAGGAGTAGTGTTTGCTTTTTTTACGTGTCCTAGGAGCGGTTGACCAAGGTTCTTCTCTTTCATCTCGCCGTAAGCAAGCTGAATAGCTGAATAGCCGTCAACATCCTCAGTTTTAATCTGGGTCACGATACATGGGCCCGTCTCTATAACAGTACAAGGAATCATCTTCCCGTTTGCGTCATAGATGCTGGTCATCCCAACTTTTTTTCCTATTAAACCAGGCATTTCTTTATGATTAAATCAGATCAAACTTTAATTTCAACTTCAACACCGCTGGGTAATTCTAATTTCATCAAGGCATCGATAGTCTTTGCCGATGAACTGTAGATATCCAGAAGTCGCTTGTAGGAAGAGAGCTCGAATTGCTCACGGCTCTTCTTATTTACGTGGGGTGAGCGGAGCACAGTGTAAATGCGTTTACGGGTAGGTAATGGAATTGGACCATTAACTACAGCACCTGTGCTCTTCACAGTCTTGACGATTTTATCGGCTGACTTGTCAACCAGATTGTAATCGTACGATTTCAATTTAATGCGAATGCGCTGACTCATTATTTGCTATTATTAAAGCGGAATTAACCTTTTACTTTTGCGATTACCTCGTCGGCAATATTTCTAGGGGTTTCAGCATAATGACTGAACTCCATGCTGGATGTGGCACGACCCGAAGTGATGGTACGAAGTGCTGTTACGTATCCGAACATTTCAGACAACGGAACTTTTGCACGGATGATCTGTGCACCGGCACGACTATCCATACCTTCGACCTGACCACGACGCTTGTTCAAGTCACCAACAACATCACCCATGTTCTCCTCAGGAGTAGTTACCTCAACCTTCATGATGGGCTCAAGGATAACTGGTGAAGCCTTTTTGGCTGACTCACGGAACGCCATTTTAGCAGCAAGTTCAAACGAGAGTGAATCCGAATCCACAGGGTGGAATGAACCATCGGTAAGGGTAACTTTCATCGAATCGATGGTGTAACCCGCCAAAGGACCATTTTTCATAGCCTCACGGAAACCTTTTTCAACAGAAGGGATAAATTCTTTAGGAATGTTACCACCTTTGATCTCGTTTACAAACTGTAAACCTTCTTTACCTTCATCTGCTGGAGACATCGTGAAAACAATGTCGGCAAACTTACCACGACCACCCGTTTGTTTCTTGTAAACTTCACGGTGATTGATGGTTCCAGTAATAGCTTCTTTATACTGTACTTGAGGAGCACCCTGGTTACATTCAACCTTAAATTCTCTCTTCAAGCGATCAACGATAATTTCCAAGTGAAGCTCACCCATTCCGGAGATAACGGTCTGACCACTATCTTCATCAGTATGAACACGGAAAGTTGGATCCTCTTCAGCAAGTTTGTTAAGCGCCATACCCAAGCGGTCAACGTCAGATTGAGACTTTGGCTCAACTGCTAAACCGATTACGGGCTCAGGGAAACTCATTGACTCAAGAACGATAGGATGCTTCTCGTCACAAAGTGTATCACCTGTACGAATATCTTTAAATCCAACACCAGCACCAATGTCACCAGCCTCTAAAGCTTCAATGGCATTTTGCTTATTAGCGTGCATTTGGAAAATACGTGAAATGCGCTCTTTCTTCTCGGTACGTGTATTAAATACGTAACTACCAGCATCTAGTTTACCAGAATAGGCACGGAAGAAACAAAGACGACCAACATAAGGGTCAGTGGCAATTTTAAATGCCAAGGCAGCAAATGGCTCGTCAATATCTGGACGACGCTTCTCTTCTAATTCTGTCTTGGGGTTTGTTCCCACAATCGCCTCAACGTCTAATGGTGAAGGCAGGTAAGACATAACAGAGTCAAGCATAACCTGAACACCTTTGTTCTTAAATGCAGAACCACATAAGATAGGCGTAATAGCCATGTCGATAGTTGCCGCACGAATCGCAGCTTTCATCTCATCTTCGGTGATGGAATCTGGATCTACAAAAAACTTCTCCATCAATACATCATCATATTCAGCAACTGCCTCAACAAGTTTCTCGCGATACTCGTCAACGGTGTCGACTAAATCTTCTGGCACATCGACAAATTTATATGTCATACCTTGGGTAGAATCGTCCCAAATAATACCACGACGGGTAATAAGGTCTACAACACCCACAAATTCAGCTTCGGCACCAATAGGGATTTGAAGTGGAACAGGGTTAGCACCAAGGCGCTCTCTAATCTGAGTAACAACGTTAAAAAAGTCTGCTCCACTACGGTCCATCTTATTGACGAATCCAAGTCGTGGAACACGATACTTATCCATTTGACGCCATACGGTTTCCGACTGAGGCTCAACGCCACCAACCGCACAGTAAAGTGCAACCGCACCATCCAATACACGCATTGAACGCTCTACCTCAACGGTAAAGTCAACGTGACCTGGGGTGTCAATAATGTTAATTTTATACTCTTTCGTATCATCAACTGGTTGACCTTGCTCTGTTGGGAATTTCCAAAAACAAGTAGTAGCTGCCGAAGTAATGGTAATACCACGCTCCTGCTCCTGCTCCATCCAGTCCATTGTAGCAGCTCCATCGTGAACTTCTCCAATTTTATGACTAACTCCGGTATAATATAGAATACGCTCTGTAGTGGTTGTCTTACCAGCATCAATGTGTGCTGAGATACCAATGTTACGCGTGTATTTAAGGTCTTTTCTAGACATGACTGATCTTTGCTTTTCTTAGAAACGGAAGTGAGAGAATGCTTTGTTTGATTCAGCCATCTTGTGGACGTCCATACGCTTTTTAACGGCTGCACCTTCCTCCTTAGCGGCGGCGATGATTTCGTTAGCCAAACGCTGGGCCATGGTCTTCTCGTTACGCTTGCGAGCGTAAAGAATCATCCATTTCATTGCCAATGAAATCTTGCGATCTGGGCGAATTTGAACTGGAATCTGAAAGTTGGCACCACCTACACGACGACTGCGAACTTCTACGTGAGGCATAACGTTGGTCAAGGCCTCTTTCCAAACTTCTAAGCCATTGCTGGTCTCAGTCTTTTCGGAAACACGCTCAATCGCCTCGTAGAAAATAGCGAAACTTTTATCCTTCTTACCGTGCAACATCATCATGTTGACGAAACGGGTAACTAGTGGGTCGTTGAAACGCGGATCTGGTAGGATGGGGCGCTTTTTAGCTCTGGTCTTTCTCATGACAACACTCTATTATTTTTTGTCCTTAGGACGTTTAGTTCCATACTTTGAACGACGCTGCTTTCGTCCATCTACACCGGCAGTGTCTAAAGCACCACGCACGATGTGATAACGCACACCCGGCAAGTCTTTAACACGACCGCCGCGAACAAGCACGATAGAGTGTTCTTGCAAGTTATGTCCCTCTCCGGGAATATAAGCATTTACCTCATTACCGTTGGTAAGACGCACACGGGCAACCTTACGCATAGCGGAATTAGGCTTCTTGGGAGTAGTGGTATACACACGTGTACATACTCCTCTTCTCTGCGGGGACGCGTCAAGTGCAAGAGACTTGCTCTTCTTCTTGATTTGGGTACGGCCCTTGCGCACTAACTGTTGAATAGTCGGCATATAACTCGAAACTATTTGTTACTCAATATTTTGTTTTGTTACCCTACTTTTAAGGGACTGCAAATGTACGGCAATTATCGACACTGACAAACAATGATATGAAAAAATTTAAAAAACATTGTTTGAGTCGGAACAAACACAAAATATGGAGGTTAGAAAAATTATTAACATCTCAAGGTTGATGAAACTCCCTATTCACGCAAAAAAACCAAGCAGATGCAGCATATTTTTTTTCCTAACCATAAGGGATATTACTCTGGCTTCTTGGTATCTGAAATAATGCCGACGGCAGTGCGCAATATAAATTTTTGCTCCAGTTTGTCTTTCTTGAAAATCAATAGATATCATCTTGACCGTTTGCTCAAAATACGAATGCCTAAATTGATGATTGTTTTCCTAGAGTATTTAATCTTAGGTGCGGTCATTTATACAGACTGCATAGAACGAAGACACCTTATTATATCACCAGGCGCCGCGCCCGCGATTGGAGCGAAAAGCCCGGAAGCCAAAACGCCAGTGAACGCCAGCGAACAAGAGCGACGGAGGAGCTCCTTGCCCGCTGTGCGGACACGGCGCTTTTGGCTGAGGACTTGCAGCGGAAAGCGCGAATTGGCGCCCTTAAAAAAACGAGATGATAAGTTCGTGAAATGAGGATTTGCGGATGAATCACAACAATAACCTCAACATAACAAGATAACCGACCCGCCTTGGGGCGGGCAATCAAACAAAAAGCGCCGAACAAGAAAAAAATCTTGTCGGCGCTTCTTTTGTTTGATTGCCTTACTGCATAAGCAGTCGGTCGGTTATCTTGTTGGTGGAGTTGGCGGGATTACAAAGCATGATCCCTCGGGGGGGGAAGGGACTCAACAAGATAACCGACCCGCCTTGGGGCGGACAATCAAACAAAAAGCGCCGAACAAGAAAAAAATCTTGTCGGCGCTTCTTTTGTTTGATTGCCTTACTGCATAAGCAGTCGGTCGGTTATCTTGTTGGTGGAGTTGGCGGGATTCGAACCCGCGTCCAAACAAACGTGAAAGGTGTTTTCTACATGTTTATTACATTCTTGATTTTCGTCAATATGCCGGCAATGCACAGCCTACATATTGCTTATCTGCTAAATTTCGGAAAAAAGCCGCAGCTACTTTTTTCTTATTCCTATTTTTCTGGCACCCCAAAATCGAACTCCATAGGTCAGGGATTTCGTGGGATGGCATGCTCCCACACCTAGTGTGAGATAAGCTCTAATCGGCTATCGCTCGATTAGGCGGCAAGCGCGTAATTGTTATCGCCAGTTGCAAAATATGAAATGACTTTTTTACGAGTTGACACTTCATTACTCGACATGCTTACACAAATCATCGACTTGCTGTCAAAACCAAGTCAACCCCAAAGAACGACTGCAAAGGTACAAAAAAAGGAGCGCCCTTTAACAGAGCACTCCTTAATAATTTAGTTAATGTATTGAAGTCTTATTTTACGACGGTTATTGACCGGGTAACTGTCCCCAATCGGTTATTAATCGATATGTGATATACTCCAGAGGCCCAAGACTCGAGTGACAATCGCAGTGTCTCATCAGCCTGAAGCTCATGAACGCCCACTACTCTACCTCTCATATCGCTAATTCTCACTGTACTTTTCCCAGCAGAAGAAGGAAGTCCATCCAAGATCAATGTAGTAGTAGCTGGATTTGGAAACACTCTTAAATCAGGCATCAGCATGGAGGTTACGCCAATTCCCGAGACCAGTAATGAGTCGGAAAGGGTATCGGAACTACATGCGTTCGTAGCTATCAAGGTAACCAAGTAGGTGCCATTGGCAGCATAACTTTTCGTCTCAACCGCGTTGGTTGAACTAGTGCCATCGCCAAAATCCCAAATGTAAGAGGTGGCATTGACAGACGACGTGGCGTCGAACTCAAATACCGCGGTGGCAATATTAGAAATATTTATGTTGGCAATTGCGTGTTCTGTAGTTGCTGTTTCTGGTCCAATAAATGAACTCACATTAGCCACATCGCAGGAATCAGCTACATAAACATCGTAGGTTCCAGGAGCAAGTCCGGCTATGGTATGCGGTGAGGTCACGTTACTAACACGTGTTCCTGTACCTAAGGTAAATCCAGTTGGTCCGTACTCTATTGTACTACCACTTGCCCCTGCATTGGAAGTCCATGTCACTTCGATATCATCGCAGCCTGGGGTCAAAGCTAGGTTTGCGGGGTCAAAACAAGGGATGTCGCCCAATACAGCCTCAACCATAAGGCGGAAATTAGCAACCGGAGCTAAGCCAACACCGGTAATTCCCGCTGTGAAATAGGCATTTGCTCTGGTAGGAGTTTCGCCTTGAAAAGCTAGAGGAAAGTATCCAGTGGTCGCATTAGCAGTCTGCGCAAGACCGATATAAAAATCCTCGTTGGAAACAATAAATACACTATCAAAAAGCAGGGTATGATAATTCTCGAGATTCGCAGCTGTAATGATGTGGTTGGGCGTCTGACGAATAATTGCGCCTGTTGAGTCTAGCACCACACCATAAACAGTATTTCCAATAGCGGGTAAATTATCACTAAAGCGAACTCTCACACCTTCTACAGCTCTGTCGCCTTGTACGCCAAGTCGAATAAGTAGCAAGCCCGCACCGGTATTATAGCCTACTCCAGACAAACCCGTTTGGGTAGTATCGGCATAACCCATACGATCATTCGTTGTCTCTTGAACCCAAACTATGGTATCGTTAGCCGCAACCATATCGGGCGGTACAGTAGCCATAATGGAATTAAAGCCTGTATTGGTAGGATTAAAACCGGAGAAGGTAAGTAGGGTATCTTGACCTTCTGATAGAGTTACACTTTGGGTTGCGTTAAAAGTATTTGCGCCAGAAATGGCTAGGGAAACCGTTTTAGTAGCGGATAAAAAGCCATTGTTAGTTACCAGAACTTGAATGTCTTCAGGATAGCCAAAGGTTTCGACATTGCTTCCCTTTGCAAACAAAGAAGTAACCTCAAAATCGTTAGCTTTGCGTTGCACGCCCCAGCGAACCTCAGGACGCCATGCGGATACTTGATTCAAAATTAAAGGGGCGGTTGTTGTGCCGCTTTGTCCGTTAAATAAATTCCCGGTAATTGCATTATTACAAAGATAGGTTAGTGGTGCCGTTAATGGAGTTGAGGTAAGTTCCCACTCCGTAGCTATATATACATTGTCGCCAGTATATGTGAAAGGTGTAGCTAAATTGATATCAAAGGTAGTAACACCAGAGGGAATAGTAACGGCTGCGTCATAAACCAAAGTCATACCAGGTATGATCAAAGACCAATCCGATCCGCGGTTATACTGAACATCAGTGGAATTTAAGAGATAAATTTTTGCATTTGCCGTGACCTGACCTGCTGATGCCGTTGACAAAACAAACCCAATGGAACTCACGACTGAATTAGGGTCAATGTTGGCGTCTGAGAATTCATTTTCGAAGACCATATAGGCATTTCGAAAAGTCGTGTGTGTTGATGTACCATTAAACATGCGCAGCGTAGATGAAGCATTGTTATTCTGCGGCGCATTAACCACCAATGGAGAGGGAACCCCTTGAAGGTAATTGACGGAGGTAGTTCTGCTGGTTTGCTGCGTACCACAACTTGCATTGGTATTGATGTGCATACGATAGGTTCCAGACGCGAGAAAAACAGCTGGATGGGGCTGCAGACCATGACTTAATACATTATTGGATGCATCCGTAATCGTCATGTAATCCGTAGCAACCGAGGAGTTAAAGGAGTACACGCCAGGATTTTGGACAGTAATGATTGCATACTCTTCTGCCCACTGAGCAGTTGTAATCGTTACCGGTGTAGTATTAGCAGAGCCAACAGTAGCAGAACCAAACTGAGCTGTGTTAATACACTGCGCATACACTGAAGTAACCGACAGCGAGAAACACGCCGCAAAGACAGTTAGAATCCTAGTGTTAAAGTAGTTGTTCATTTTCATAAAAGTAAAATTTTGTGTGTTGATTTCATGCGCATCATACAAGCTTGTAAAATAAAACCACTACTACTCCACAGAAAGCCTTCGAAGGATCGCAAAAAGCGATTCACAATTAACACGCATTCTCAAAATCCGCGTATATTGCTTTTGTCAGATTTAAAAAATCATCGAACTCTTCAACTTTGCTAACTTTGAGCTATTTCAGTTAGAAAAACCAAACTCCATACTGAAATAATACTACGAAAGCACTGGTGGTCATATTATAAGTGTTCAAATGTGTATCAAATGTAGAAAAAAAACGAACACGATTCACAAAACCATTAAAATCTTTTTAATGACCACAAAAACACTTAATATCAACAACTTAAAAACCCAAAGCTTCACTTTTACAACTTGCCAGCAAAGTTAAAAAATCAAAAATCGGACTAAAAAGCATGTTAAATAAAAAGCAATTCAACACTCACTGTGCTGAATTGATGAGCAATAAAAAAAATGCTCCCTAAAAAAGGGAGCATTTTTATAAATCCAGAATTTTTATTATCGGTGCTTAGTAAGCAATTTTCAAAATCATACCGGGAACCAAATCTGAATCCTTTATTCCGTCATTCAAATCTCTAAGTTCACGGGCGGACATTTCTAGCTTCTTAGCTATTTTAGATAAGTTCTCGCCCATTTCCACGCGATATCTGGTACGATCCCAATCTGAGTAATCGGCCTCTGGAACAACCTTTAATTCCAAACCTTCGAAAGGACGAACGCCGCGAAGGCCTCCATTCAAATCGCGAAGATCGCGCACTGAGATTTCGTATTTTTGGGCAATCGCACCTAGGTTTTCACGACCTTCTACAACGTGAATGATAGGTTTGATTTCAACTTTCTTCTCCTCACCAGATGCGTCAACAACAACTTTAGTAGGAACATAGTCATCACGAATAACTTTGAAGTCGGTACGACGGTTAATCTGGTTAGCGACTTCTTGAATATCACCTGGTAGGCGACGTATGTAAGCTTCAGTCAAAACTGTGCCCGCTTTGAAATGCTCGCTACCATAACCTGAATAACCCTCAGGAACTTTGAATGGCTCCTCTTCTCCACGACCAACTGCAACCAGTCGATCTGCAGGAATACCGCGCTCAATAAGGTAATTAACGCAGGATTGCGCACGATTCTGAGAGAGGACTAAGTTACGAGCATCAATATCGCGGTAATCGGTGTGTGAACGAAGCTCGATAACCAAAGTCGGGTTATTATTCAATATAATCACCACTGAGTCTAGCGCCTCTTTTGCTTCAGGGCGTAAATCGTATTTACCTAAATCAAAGAATACGTTAGGCAAGATGATCGGCTCTTCAATGGGATCAAGTGCTTTTTCTAACTTCACTACATGTAAATAGTGACTTTCGGAGGGCACAAATTCAAACTGGTCGATGGTGATGCCAATTGTGGTAGCCTCAGCAGTTCCTGATAAAAATTTCTTCTTTTCGAAACTCAAGGTGTAGTTGGTGTTACCACTAACTTGATCAAGTGTAAATCGGAAATAGCCAGTCTTATCCGTAACAACAGTATACGAAGCTCCGCCTCCATCAAGTTTAACTGTACCTGTATTTATTGGTCGACGATCTTTTGAGCTAACCAATCGACCTTCGATTTCATACACCAAAGGTGCTAGAAGTACGCTGTAAATATCGCTTCCTCCTCTACCCCCTTCACGGTCTGAAGTAAGGTAACCCTTTTCAGGCTCGTCGCCTTCAAAGACCAAAGCAAAGTCGTTGGCATTTGTGTTAATAGGATACTTCATGTTTTCAACTTCCCCGACAGGCAATCCATCTTCACCAAGTTTTACTCGAAAAATATCCAATCCCCCCATACCGGGAAGTCCATCTGAAGAAAAGTAAAGGTAACCATCTGCGTGAACGAAAGGATATAATTCATTCCCTAGGGTATTAACGATAGGGCCCAAATTCTTAGGGGTTTCCCAAGCGCGCTCGCGACGGTTATAGCTTGTCATATATAAATCACGACCGCCGTAGCCTCCTTCCAAATCACTGGCAAAATATAAAAATTGATCGTCGAGTGACAAAGTTGGATGTCCTACAGAAGTAGCGGTATCCGAAACTAGAGGAAGCATTTCTGGCTCCGCCCAACCTTGACCGCGTTTATCAGCGCGATAAATAGCACAACCAACTCGCACATTTTTCTCCTTATTACAACGGGTGAAGTACATCGTACGTCGGCGTGAATCGAAAGTCAGAGGACCTTCGTGATATCTTGAATTAAGATTCTCATCTTCAATAGGAACGGGAACAGACCAACTCAATTGGTCGTCACCCTCTTGGCCGCGACGACCCCGGGTTCTTTTACGTTCAGCCTTGGTGATATAGATATCAGTAAACCCACCACCGGTCCAACCGTCTTGTAGCTTACCTTTCTTTTCTTCGCGGTCAGAAACAAAATACAACTCATCATTCATTGTGGGTTTACCACCGTAAGCCACGGCAAAGTCGTGAAACTTTGAATTGAGGTCTTTGGCGTTCTCTACCAAATATCGCGTTGGACTCTGCATCCATTCCTTCGCTAATTTAACTGACTCTACACCTTGGCGACCGCGAGGATCATCGGGACGTAATTCAACGTATTTTTGATACTCGATAATGGCTTCTTCGTATTGCCCAAGCAACTTCAGCATTTCTGCATGACGCAAATAGACTATAGGATCACCATACTCCAACTTGATTGCTCGACTATAAAAATTGGCTGCTGATTTAGGGTCAAGCATCAAACGATAACATTCACCCAAACGGAAGGTAATCTCTATTTTTTCTTTTTTCGAGCGTGTACGAGAAAGTGCTTTCTTGTAAAGCTGTGTAGCCGTGTAGTACTCGTTGAACTTAAAAGCATCATTGGCTCTCGCCATTTCTTTAGATACCGACTCCTCGCCAAGATCTTCCATGCCCGACTGCGCGTGTAGCGTCGCAGAGTAGGTCCCGAAGAACATTAATAAAGAGAAAAACAACAAGCGTGCAGAGTGTTTCATGCTCATAATGGTGACTTGATTTTTTCATTTCATAAGAGGATAACGAAATACGATATGCATTTCACTCATTCCTATATATGAATAGTTTGTAAAAATATTAAATACCGTAATTTTTAGCTTAAAAACGAAGGTAAAAATAGGCATTCTCAAGCATCCTGCAATACGCAAATACACATTTTACAAAAAAAAGTTTCGTTCAACACTTAATTATCTTTGGCGAAACAGCACATTACACACTGTATTTCATATCATTACACAACAGATAAACCTTCAACAAAAAAAATCAAAAAGCCCGAAATAGTTTTGTTGGATTTTATCAGAATTGCCAAACATATATTTGCTGCATGATTCACCGGATAGTTCCGCCCACTGTAGTCCTTATTTGTTTAATTCTCGGCAAAGCGCTATTTCCTGAGAGTTATAAGTTGTTCGCTGCTTTCGGGTTGTGCTTCTGGCTTCTTTATTGGTGGATTTCAGGAGCTGTGTCGCTAGGCATAACTTCATTAATACCTCTCTTCTACGTGCCGTTAACCGGCATTGCTGATTTTTCCGAGATTTCACAACGCTATGCAAATCCGGTTATTTTTCTATTTTTAGGAGGCTTCCTGCTAGCCTTAGCGCTAGAAAAACACGAACTGCATCAATGGTTAGCTCGCAAAATGCTATACCTCACCGGAAATTCACCAAGATCAAAAATACTCGGTATATTATTCACCTCGGCGGCGATGAGCATGTGGATAAGCAATACTGCAACTGCTTTGATTATGCTGCCAATTGCCATTCAATATGCTAAAGAACAAGAAAACATAGGCAAGAGGGCATTATTGAGCGTTGCCTTTGGAGCAAATATCGGTGGAATAGCCACACTTGTTGGCACACCACCAAATCTGTTTTTGGCTGCCTATGTACGGGAGCAGTATAACTACAAAATCGATTTCATTACTTGGATGAGCATTGGCCTACCCGTCGCTTTACTTTTACTCATTGCCGTCGGGGTAATCCTCCTGCAAGGAATAGGTAACGAAACACCCTCAAATTCAAAAGTTGAATCACCACCGATATTGTCAGCGAATCAAAAAAAAGTAGGTGGCGTATTTTTAGGAGTTGCTCTCCTGTGGATTTTCAAACCATTTATCGAACCCCTTTTGGGTGGAGTAAGCATTGATGACGCGGCAATTGCACTCGGCGGGGTTGTCTTATTAGCGGTTATTCCGGATAGCACGAATAACAAAGCGCTCGTAAATCACCAAATCATTAAAGATGTCCCTTGGGACATTATCCTTCTTTTTGGCGGGGGCATGAGTTTGGCGTTTGCCATGCAAAATTCTGGAATGATCGACCTTTTAATTGGAGGACTTCCTACCACGAATTATCACGCCATTGTGTGGATAGCAATCGCTGCTGCTATTGGGATTTTCGCGACTGAAATACTATCAAACATTGCTCTAGTAGCTGCAATTTTACCCTACTTAGAGCATATTGCCACAAAAACTTCTTGGCATTTTATGATATTAGCTGTGCCTCTTATCATTGGCGCGAGTTGTGCCTTTATGCTACCCATCGCTACACCGCCCAACGCGATTGTTTTTGCTTCGGGTAAGCTCAGGGTTAGCGATATGATAAAAGTCGGCTGGAAGATAAACGCAATCGCATTTATCATAATTAGCCTTTCCTGCTATTTTATCTTGGAAAAAATGGGAATCCTTATTTTTTAATCCGGACTAATTTAGATAAAAATCCGCATAAACGCAGGACTCCTGCTCGGATATAGAGCGGAAATACTGTATAAATTGACGCAAATAGTGCGCTCGAGCAGCATCATCTTTTCGCGCAACAAACTCTAACTTGTCTAATACATTAGGATTCATCGACAAAAAAACTTCAGTCAGACTCAAAGGCTGCCGATCAATAAGCACTTCGTGGTTTTGCCAATCAGAAATAGCAGGCAAAAGCTCCGTGATGTCCGCTGGAACCTCTTGAAAAGTATTTAATTTCAGCTCCACAAGATTTCCGTAGGGATAAAGTATCCCCTCTGATTTTTGATGCTCAAACTTGGTGACGACGGCCACATCAACCGCAACAATGTCGATATCACACTCGCCGAGGTCGTTGTAGTTGTACGCGTTGACAATGCGCACTATCGAACAATAATTCGCTGTATTGACAACCGAAAAAAATGGAATTCCGAATAAGGCAACAGGCTGCGCCAAGCAATCCCTTATCAATTGTTTGTAACGAGGCTCAAAGATATGCAGTTTGGTTCGCTCACCCGGTAAAAGAAACACATCAAGTGGGAAAAGAGGAAGTTGCATAATTGGCGTAATGATATTAAAAAACTTTATTTAAAAACCGTAGCTCACTAAAAGGCAGCGATTATACTTTCGGTAATGCAACGACTAAATCTTAGTAATCTTGCTAGTGATCAAAAGATCTAATCAAATAGAAAACAACACTTTTACACATTTTGTTTTGACTATTTTTCGGTAAGTCGACAAAATAATATCACCCATGGGCTTAGACTTACAAATGCTCAAGCTCGCGCTGTAAGTACGGAACGAAAGACTGATTTCTAAGGTGATCGGCGCGCCTGATTGGGATCAACTCCAAGAGTACGTAATCATTAGTTGGGGTCGTGAAGACATAAAAATGCGGCACATCACAAGCGTAGTCAAAAAGCGCAGTGCGCCCGCGCCCGCGATTGCAGCGGAAAGCCCGGAGGCTAAAACGCCAGTTGGT
>REDE01000123.1 GCA_007693635.1 Flavobacteriales bacterium
ACTTTTTGTAAAGCTGTTGGTCAATTTCTGGAATGGATTGGCTCCAATTGATGTCTGAGTTGGGGGTGAAGTCTTGGAGGGGAACAAGATTAAATTTTTCCTTAGATAAATTTATTGAGCTTAACGACTGTAAGATTAGAAACCTTGTAAACTTTGATCTAATGTATTTCAAGACTGAATTGGCTTCAAACTCAGCAGCAAAGCCACCAATTCTTAAATATGAATCCGTACAAACCTCATTAGGACCCAATACATCCGTTCTGGAGAGAATTTTGAAGCGACCATCGCTTGCTGGTTCTCCCGCATGTTCACTTGTAATTCTACTTACTATTACCTTAAAAGAATTGACGAATTCATTGCCCTCATTTACATCAGAAATTAAGATGTAGCTATATCCATCACTTGATAATACTTTCAGTGAATAGCTCGTTGCGTTTTCGGATCCTCGTACATTAGTTGGCAAACCAAAAGGATTTCTAGATGAAACAATGTCGCTAAGCTTTTCTGATTGAGACGAATTTATTTTATAAATGATTGTGACAGCTTCATTATATCTTGTGAGAGTATCAAATTCATTAAGATTTCGCTCCATTTTATTAGAAGTGCCATTATGAACATTAGTGAATTCGCAACTACCATTATACTTGGAATCCCATAAAAAATAATTTACACCTCCACCGATGCTAGAGGTAGGGAAACAGTCTTTAGAATTAACAAAATCAACCATTTTAATTAGTCGTTTGTCTCCTAACATCTCTATTCTAAATTGATCTAAACCTTTTCCTCCCGCAAACCACCTTGATGGAGTGATTAATGAAAAATAGTTAGGATTGATTGCTTTAGAAATCTCTATGAAATGTTGGTACACAGGCTTAGCACTTGATCCTGCACCACCATCCATTTCCATATAAGGCGGATTCCCCACGATTGCGTTAAATTTCATATCGTTGTTTTTATTAGCTTTCCAATAAGACTGTCCTTTTTTGATTTTTTCGATAAACTTTTCGGGGCGTTGGGTGATTTGTCGCACCATATCTTCAAAGTAGTGTGTATTCACTTTGGCGTCCCTAAAACCTACTAAGGTGCGTTTGGTAATGCTTTTTGCCATGGGCGTTTTGCAGAGTACAAACACATTTTCAGCTACGGTAAAATCCCATAATTCTTGCTGTTGCTCCACTGTGAGCGTGTTTGGTTCTTTGTCGGGATATTGTTCCTTTACCCGATTGCGGAAAATGGAGTATGCCACGTACAAAGGATACAGACCTGACTTAGAGTTGATTTCTAGAATGCGGGAATCGGTGGCAAATACTTCATCGGTTGCTTCGCCATGGGATACATACTTTGGTTGGGCAATGGTTTTTTCTCGATTTTCATCCAAAAATACGTAACCACCCAAGCAATCGCCCAAGTGCATGTTCACCACACGCCAAGGGGTCAAAACGGTTTCCTTGTCTGGATTTCTAAAGGTGCCAAAAATGTGGGTAATGCGCTCTATACGTTCTTCAATAGTCAAGTGGTCGGTGGCACGCGCCAAAGCCCGGATTCGTTTTCCTGCCGCACGAAAAACATCCGGCTCATAATACTTTTTGAACTTTTTAAAGGTAGCTTTATCTACGCCTTTGGGCATGAACTCTGCCCAAGATTGGTTATCTACCAAGTCTGTAAAGTTATCAATGGTTAATTCGTTTTCTTCGTTTTTTACATCCGCACCGTAAATCAACAATGGCATTCGAATAGAAATGCCACGAAGAATAGAAACTGCGGTATCACGCATTTTTTTCTGCTCTTTGTAGCGATCTAAAAGCTCGTTTTCTTTTGGACTGAGCTCCTTTTTCTTCTTTTTTTGGGCTTGTTCTATTTGCTCGTGCTCTTCTTCTGTAAAGCCCTGTTTGTTTATTTCTATGTCTTTGCTTTTGGGCATGGCTTTGGTGCTGCCAATCACTTTTTTGAGTCCATTGAATTCTTCTACTTCTACATCATCCAACTGCATCAATTGGTCGCGGTTGTAAAGATGTTGATCTTCAAAACCATTGTTCACTACCCGCTCGATATAGACTTTTTTGAGTTGTTCGAGCATGCCATTAACATCATAGTCAGTCATGCGAGAACCATCAAAAGCAATAATGGGGCAGAAGTTCAAGAACTCACCCATAATTTTGCGGTCTTCGCCTGTGGTTTTTCCTGCCTTTGCTGAAACCTTAGCTGTTTCGGCAATGACTTTCAGCGTTCGGTCAGGAGCAAAGTCAAAAACAAAGCACTCTTCTTTCACTTTACCATTGATGGTGGCCGGTGTTTGGACTCTGAAAATGGTTTGCATATAAGCAGACGCAGAAGTATTGTGTGAGCCTGAAAGCATAAAAACAGCAGTCCATGCTTTTACAGAAACCCCCGTGGTTAATCGACCACAAGAAAGCGTAATGGTGTAGGTTTCATGCGGATTTTGTCCAATGGCATTTTCTACTTTTTTAAGGGCTTCTTCGTTTGCTTCTTCTTCGTCACCGTCACCCGCCACATTCACAATATCAAATTGACCAAAAACGGGGTGTATTTTAAGCATGGCACTCAATGCTTTAGCTTCCTTTACTCCCGGGACCATCCAAAGCGAATGTCTGAAATTATTGCGGAATTCCTCCGTTGAATAGGGATAATTGCTTTCAGCATTAGATTTACAAATGAGGTCTAGAAAAGAAAACACATCTTTCTCATGAAGAAAACTTCCTGTTTCGTTCACTCGAAAAAACTCACGGAAATTAAACGCTACTTCTTCGTCAATATAGCCGTGTAAGAGTTTCCCAAGGTCGTAAGTAAAAATATTGAGTTTTGGAAGTGAGGCATAAGGGTTAGGGTCGCCAAAGTGGATTTTATCCCAATCGGCTTTGGCTTTTTGCTCCATCACATAATCCCAAGTATA
>REDE01000148.1 GCA_007693635.1 Flavobacteriales bacterium
GATGCCCTGCACCACCCCACGCAAAACCAAAACAAACCATCCCAATATTGGGATATGTATTAAAAATCAGCCTTGCACCACTCCAGTCAAATTGACTACGGATAGCTGCAATGTGGGTTAAATAAAGAACCCACAATAATCTGTAGCTAAAACCAAAATGGTAATTTTTCTGATAGAAGGCACTTTGGTGTATTGAGACAAAAAAAAAGGCCGGTAAATACCGGCCTTTTTTAGTTTTTGGAAAATGCTTAGATAGCCTCTTCGATAACATCAGTAGCTTCTTCAGAAACTTCGTCGGTTGCTTCTTCAGCATCCTCAGCCATTTCTTCAGCCATTTCTTCAGCTTCTTCGATTGCTTCTTCAGCAGTTTCAATAACCTCTTCTACAGTTTCTTCAACTTCGTTAGAAACTTCTTCAGTTGAACCACTGCTGCAAGCGGTGAAAGCAACTAAAGCGAAAGCGGCCATGAAAAGATTTACTTTTTTCATCAGAAATAAGATTTATTGGTTGTTTGACAATGAGCGACAAAGGTACATCGCAATATTAAGTTAACAAAAAAATAAATTTTGTGACTGTCAAAATATTTTGACACGAGCGGTCAGTCTGCAAATGTCTAATAAACAGTGTTTTGAGAAATAAAAAAAGGTGGAGTGAAACACGTTTCACCCCACCTTACCATCAAACCAATTAACCAAACCGTAAATATAACAGCAAAAAATTTCGTTTAGTTCACGAGTTTGCAATTTTTTTATACAAATTTTGTTGAAGGCTCTTAATTTGCTGGAATGTAGTCTAATGGAGCGTCTGGACCAATAGGTAGCCCGAGAAGAATCCAAATGATCAGCATAATGACCCAGCCAATGAAGAAGATGATGGAATAGGGGAGCATGGTAGAGACAATGGTTCCAATTCCGGCTTTGGGGTCATAGCGTTGCATGAAAGCTACAATTAATGCAAAGTAGCTCATCATTGGACTTATGATATTGGTAACGCTATCGCCTACTCGATAGGCTATTTGCGTGAATTCAGGTGAATAGCCAAGAAGCATAAACATCGGGATGAATACGGGAGCCATAATGGCCCATTTTGCGGAAGCTGACCCCATTACTAAATTGATGATAGCGGAAACTAATACGAAGCCAATCATCAAAGGTATACTTCCTAATTGCACGGTTTGTAAAAATTCTGCGCCCTTAATCGCAAAGATTAACCCAAGATTTGTCCAGTTGAAATAAGCAACAAACTGCGCAGCGAAAAATACCAAGACAATGTACGAGCCTAAGGTTTCCATACTCTTAGACATCCCTCGCATCACATCTTCGTCGTTTTTGATCGTTTTTGCACCAATTCCGTATGCTATTCCTGCAAACCCGGCACTCAAGAAGATAAAGGCTACAATACCCGACATGAATGGCGATCGTAAAATACTCCCATCTACTGGATTGCGTAGAAATCCATTCTCGGGAATAAGCCCCCAAAGAACAAACGCGACAAACAAAAGTGATGCAACCAGCGCATAAAGCATTCCGCGCTTTTCCTCCTTTGTAAGGGGTGTGATTTCCTCCGCTTGCTCGGTTCCCGTGTATTCGCCCAGTCGCGGCATCACCAACTTTTCTGTTGTCCAAGTACCTAAGGCCGCAATTAAAAATGTGGAGACAAACATAAAGTAGTAGTTTGCTGCAGGGTTTACGGTATAGTCAGCATCAATAATTCGAGCTGCCTCTTGGGATAATCCAGCCAACAAAGGATCGATAGTCCCCAAAAGTAAATTTGCACTATACCCCCCAGATACCCCGGCAAAAGCAGCGGCTAAACCCCCGAATGGATGTCTGCCAGCCGCCAAAAAAATGATGGCTGCCAAAGGAACAAGCAAAACATAACCAACTTCACTAGCAGTGTTGGAAATGACCCCAGAAAATACAATGACAAAGGTCAAAGCTTTTTTGGGTGATGAAAGTACAACGAGACGTAAAACCGAACCAATAAGACCCGATCCCTCAGCAATTCCAATACCCAACAACGCAACCAACACCGTTCCTAACGGGGCAAAGCCTGTGAAATTCACCACCATTTTACTTAGAATCATATCCAAGCCTTCTGCTGATATCAGATTGAATGGACGAACTGTTTCACCCGTTCCAGGGTGTAAAACCTCTAAGTCTGTGAGACTAACAACCCACGATAGTATGACAACTAAAAGTGCGAAGCCGGCAAATAAAGTTGCAGGATGGGGCAGTGCGTTACCTAATTTCTCAACAATATTTAAAAAAGCATCAACCGCTCCGGATTTTTTTGCCTTGGCTTTTTCACTCATGGTAATATGTCTAAAAATAAAAGGCCAAAGCTAATGCAAAGATCACTTTTGACAAACCACAGAATGGTCTTAGATTTGGCCTGCATTTTATGCACTACAGACAAAGTGTGAATTTGAGATTTTCTTGAGAATTCGTTGCTTTGTCTAAGGTTTTTTACACATACTTTTGGATCACTTTAACGATAACAGACAACATCTGCTCGCAAAGTCCCTATTCTAATCTTTTCTCAATGATAAAAATAAACACCCTTGGCGCAATACTTTTTTCCGCACTAACGATAAATTCATTTGCACAGTCTGACGAAAAAGTGCTGCGTGAATTATTTACGGAGGCACTAGAAAATCAGCAGTCCTACAAATGGCTCGGCGAATTATGCGCTATAGGACCAAGGTTGGCCGGTTCAACAGGCGCTCAAGAAGCTGTTGAATGGGGATTTCAAACCATGTCGAAAATGGATTTCGACACGGTCTACCTTCAAGAGATAAGTGTTCCGCACTGGGTTCGGGGCGCGGAAAAGGCTACTTGGGAAGGAAAAGCCACATCGTTCCCCTATCCTTTAGCGGTTACATCTTTGGGAGGATCTGTATCAACACCCCCTGGCGGACTGGTAGCGCGAGTGGTCGAGGTGGGGGATTATAATGAGCTTGATAGTTTGGGTAAACTCGGTAAACTTCAAGACGTAATTGTTTTTTATAATTACCCGATGAAGCAGCATTTTATTAAGACTTTCCACGCTTATTCCGATGCGGTTAAATACCGCTGGATGGGCGCTGTGCGCGCTTCGGAATACGGTGCAAAGGCGGTTGTGATTCGTTCGTTGACTTTACGCACAGACGATTTTCCGCATACCGGGTCTATGACTTATGAAGGGGCAGAGAAGAAAATTCCGGCGGGAGCAATTAGTACAATTGCGGCAGATAATCTTTCCCGAATGCTTAGAAATGATCCGCAAGGAAAACTTCGACTCGTTCTGGAAAGTCAAGATTTTGGTAGGACTGTTTCGTATAATGTTATAGCGGATAAATTCGGTGCTGAATACCCTGAGGAAATTATGTTGATGGGCGGACACCTCGATTCTTGGGATTTAGCCGAAGGAGCACATGACGACGGCGCTGGTTGCGTTCACGCTATGGGTGCCGCTGATTTATTGATGAAGCGAAAATCACCGTTAAAACGAACCCTAAGGGTTGTACTTTATATGAATGAGGAATTCGGACTCGACGGTGCACGGATGTACGCCAAAGCTACCGAAGAACAAGATCATGTAATAGCCATTGAAAGTGATGCAGGAGGCTACATCCCCAGAGGATTTTCCTTTGATACTGATTCAGTGAATCTTTTGAAAATTCAGCGATTCCAACCGCTTTTCGTACCCTATGGTCTATTTGAGTTTATTCCCGGAGGTAGTGGTGCCGATGTAGGGCAAATACGTGGCAAGAACATGGTGCTGGGTGGGTTAAGACCAGAAAGTCAGCGCTACTTCGATGTTCACCACGCCGCTACCGATGTGTATGGAGCCGTTCACCCACGCGAACTGGAATTTGGGACAGCCGCAATGGCGGGATTAATTTACCTGCTCGATAAATACGATATTCCCTCACGCCCAAGAAAGAATTGAATTCAATTCAATTCTTTCTTTCAAAGCGTACAAATCGATACGTGTAATCTACATCGGGGTCGTCAGTAACTTCCTCACTGGATACTTCCTCCCATTCTTGGGTGTTCCATTGAGGAAAATACGTGTCTCCGTCAAAATCTTTATCCAATATTGTCAACTCCATTGCGTCGGCAAACTCTAATGCCTGTCGGTAGATTTCTCCCCCACCAACAATATACACCACTGAGTCTTCCTTTTTGGCAAGCTTAACCGCATCTTCGAGATTTGTACAAAGTAGTGCAGGATCAACAGAGATGTCTGGATTTCTACTCACAACAATATTCGTTCTGCGGGGCAAGGGCTTGTTGCCTAACGAGGCGAACGTCTTGCTGCCCATTACAATCGGATGCCCCAATGTCAAGGCTTTAAACCGCTTTAAATCCTTGGGGATATGCCAAATTAAATCGTTATTTTTGCCAATCACTCTGTTTTTTGCCATAGCGGCGATTAGTGTTACCATGCGAAAGTATTTATGTGTTCAAAGTGTACGGGCTCTAATCACCTCTTGTGTGAAACTTTAATTTGAGTGAGGAGCCTTTAACTGTACTGATTATTAGGTGTTTGAATTTCTGAAAATGCATTAAACGAATCATGCGAAAGTAACGCACATGAAGCAAGTTGGAAAGTTTTTGTTCCCCAATCCTGAAGACTCACCCGATGAAGATGTGGCATTTATCGGTGCTGATTTAAATAAAACAACGCTTTTAGAGGCTTATCCATTAGGCTTTTTCCCCTGGCATACCAGTGTTTGGGGCATTTGTTGGTATAACCCTAATCCCCGTATGGTTGTTTTTCCTGAGCATCTGCATATTTCAAAATCTATGCGGCCTTATCTTAACGGCAATCGGTACACATTCCGATTGAACACGGCATTCTCTAGTGTGGTTGAGGCTTGCTCCGCAGTGAAAAGAGTTGGGCAGTCTGGCACATGGATTTGGGATGATTATTTTCAAGCGATGCTTAAAATGAACGAAGAGGGATACGCATTTTCTGCCGAGACATGGGAAGATGATGTGCTGGTAGGAGGTGCCTATGGATTATTGATAAACGGCGTGTTTCATGGTGAATCGATGTTTAGCAAAAAGTCTAACGCAAGTAAATTTGCTTTTATAAAATTTGTTCAAAGTCAGAAGGAAATACGCTTGATAGACTGTCAGGTTCCTACCCAACACCTTCAATCTTTGGGAGGAAAAGTCGTTGATCGGGAGGATTTTTTGAAATTGCTTAATGGCTGAACATTCGTAGGGGATTCACGTGTTAATACTCCTAAACTTTCAACATGCTCACTCGAACATTATTTTTTGCATATTTAGCTTTGATGGTAGTGCCCATTTCGGGACAAAACCTAGAACATCACCCTGCATTTGCGCAGCAGCAAAAACTCAATAATTCCGGAATGTACGTTTTGGGGACTTGGGCTATTGCCAATTTTTCGCTCAGTTTACCAAGTATGTCCGCTTTGAGAGAAGAAAATTCCACACTGTACTATTTTCACGAAGGAAACTTTGCTTGGAATACGGTCAATTTAGCCATTGCGGGAGGGAGTTTGCTTTTTGATGTTTTCCGCTCCCCAAAATCTACGGATTTTCTGGCGGCCAAACAACTCAACGAAAGAACTCGTAAAGCCTTATTGGTGAATAGTTTCTTGGACGTCGGCTATATTGGTTTGGGGGCATGGCTGTGGAATAACGGAAGTCGGAACGACGATGCTCGTATTGAGGGTTACGGCCAAGCTTTAGTTGCGCAAGGAGCTTTTTTACTGGCGTTTGATTTGGCATTTTACTATGCTCAAAAGCAATTTTTTAAAAACAACTTCGAGGATAATACATCGCGTGTAAGTTTTTTTCCCGGAGGGATGAAATTTCGACTGGATTGAGGTTATCTTTGAAGTGCGTATGATTTTTGCACTTGAAAAAACAAAATAATTGAGAAATGAACATTTACACGAAAACGGGTGACGCCGGAGATACCGGATTATTAGGCGGGAATAGAGTTTCTAAAGACCATATGCGCATTGAAGCATACGGCACACTCGACGAGTTAAACGCTTGGTTGGGGTTGATTGCGGATGTTTTTCCCAATCAATTTGAAAGTGATTTTGTTCGTGGTCTGCAAAACGATGTTTTTCTTTTAGGTAGCCATTTGGCGGCAGAAAACGAAAAAGGAAAGTCGTATTTGAACCCAATTCGCGCCGAGTTGCTTCAAGAATTGGAGTCGGAAATTGACCGAATGACAGCCTCTCTTCCTCCTTTGCGAAATTTCATCCTTCCCGGAGGTCATGTCGTAGTTTCGCAGGTGCATATAGCCCGAACTGTTTGCCGAAGAGCTGAACGTATGGTGGTAAGACTCCATCATGCCGATCAGGTTGATCCACTCATCATTCAAATACTAAATCGCATGTCAGATTACTTATTCACCCTTGCTCGGGCAGCTTCGGTTTTTACAAAAACTGAGGAAAAACCTTGGATATCAAGAGTTTGATGTTTATTCGCGGTTTGGAAAAAACATTTGGAAAATTCGAAAATTCTTTTATTTTTGCACAAAATTTTAAACCCTAAAAATTATGTACTGGACACTTGAATTGGCATCTTACCTAAGTGACGCGCCGTGGCCAGCCACAAAAGATGAACTTATCGACTACTCAATACGTACAGGTGCGCCATTGGAGGTTATTGAGAACCTACAGGCCATTGAAGATGAGGAGGGTGAAGTTTATGAGTCCATTGAAGAAATTTGGTCTGACTACCCTTCTGAAGAAGACTTTCTTTGGAATGAAGATGAATACTAAGAATCGCCCTTCGGGGCGTTTTTTTTGCGTGAGAATAACCTTAAAGCGACTAATTTTTCTTTTTGCGCACAAACGGCGCTTTCAACATAACACCAATATTTTGTGAGTCATCATCAGTGAAATGGGTGTCGAGTCCGTAAATTAAACTCTTATTGTCAACTGCGGTAAATGTACCGAAGATTCTATCCCAAAAGGAAAAAATGTTCCCGTAGTTGGAGTCTGTCAAAGGCAACTTGTAGTGATGATGAATCCGATGAATGTTTGGGGTTACGAATACCAACCCGAGTATTGAATCAATTGTGCTATTCATTTCAATATTCGCATGATTGAATTGGGTGAGAACTACAGAGAGAGATTGGTAAATCATTACAATCCAAATGGGCGCTCCTATGATCCAAACAGCAGCTAAGGTAAAGCAGAACCGCACGACACTCTCCCCTGGGTGGTGTCTGTTCCCGGTTGTGGTGTCAATATTTTTATCGGTATGATGAACCAAATGGAATTGCCAAAGAAAGGGTGTGTGATGCTGTACGTAGTGCGCTAGCCAAGCACCTATCAAGTCCATGAGTAGCAGGCCAAGTATAAAGAACAACCAGATTGGCATTTCAATCAAATGCAAAACCCCTATTTCGTTAGTAAAAACAAAATCAGCAGATTTTACCAGAAGAAAAGCCAACGAAAAATTGACCACAATGGTCGTAAGCGTAAAGACGGCGTTTACTCCAGCATGTCGCCATTTATTGTATCGAAATACGAATAAGGGAATACGGCTTTCAATGATCCAAAAAAATGTTAGTCCTCCAACGAGAATAAGACTGCGGTGTGAACTTGGAATACTTTCGAAGTAGTTTATAATGGTCTCCATAGTCGTTTCTGCCTTGTGGAAGTAAAAATACACAAAATGTTGGAAATAAAATGTTTTGTTGTCGTGTAATTTTGCTCACTGAAATTTTACTTACTCAGCAACCTTTGGAATTTAGGTCAAAGTCAAAATTAAATAAACCTTTCCCCATGAAGCAGTTTTTCAAAATGTTTTTTGCCGCTTTTTTAGCAGGCGTGTCCATGTTGTTCATCGGCTTTCTTTTAGTCGTCGGTATTGTTGCGAGTTTCTCTGCAAAAAGCGAAACCAAGTTCGAAGATAATAGCGTCATGCGTCTGAATCTGAATATGATTATAAACGAGCGCAGCATTGACAATCCATTTGCAAACATCGATCCTTTTGGTAGCAACCAGACTTCAGGTGGCTTGTACGAAATTATCGAGGCCATTGAGGCCGCAAAGAATGATGATCGTATTAAAGGTATTTACCTGCAAAGCGGAATTTCCATGGCGGGTATGGCTACACTCAAAGAAATTCGCGATGCGCTTATTGACTTTAAGTCAAGTGGAAAATTCATCATCTCGTATTCCGAAATTTACTCGCAAAAGGGCTTATACATTTCATCGGTTGCGGATTCAATCTTCGTGGCTCCAGAGGGTGGCTTGGAATGGACCGGATTATCTTCAACGGTACCTTTTTATGTGAAAATGTTGGCGAAAATTGGAGTTAAACCTCAAGTTATTCGCGCGAGCAACAACCGATTTAAGTCTGCTGTAGAACCTTTTTTGGAGGAGTCTATCTCAGAATCAAATCGCGAACAACTTTCTCTTCTGTTGAATGATATATGGAACGAGATGACTTCGGCAATTGCCGCTTCACGTAACATTTCTGCCGATAGTTTGAAACTATGGGCAAATGATTTGCGAATTACTACCGCTGCTACTGCGGCCGAACTTGGTTTGGTAACTCGTACTGCTTATCAAGACGAGGTTGATGCTTTGTTGCGTGATCTTTTGGATATCAAGGAAGACGATTCGATTCCGTTTGCATCGGTGTCAACGGTTCGCGCCTCCAAAGATAAAAAGGGCAAGTTCCTGGGTGATCGCATAGCAATTGTATTTGCTCAAGGTGATATCAATAGCGGAACTGGCGACGACTTGAGTATCGGTTCGGAGCGTATCGCACAAGCTCTACGTAAAGCTCGCCGTGATGAGAAAGTCAAGGCGGTAGTATTTCGTATCAACTCTCCTGGTGGAAGCACATTAGCTTCGGACGTTATTATGCGTGAAGTGCAGCTCTTGCGTGAGGCGGGCAAACCCGTTGTAGCTAGTTATGGAAACCTTGCGGCTTCAGGAGGCTACTATATTTCTTGTATTGCCGATAAAATTGTCGCTCAACCAACTACCATTACCGGTTCAATTGGCGTATTCGGACTCTTTTTTACGGCGGAAGAATTATTGAACGATAAGGTCGGAATTCGTTACGATCGCGTGAAAACTAGCAAGCACGCAGACATGGGTAGCATCGACCGTGATTTGACGGAGGCAGAGCGTAAGTATTTCCAAAACATGGTTGACTATTTCTATGGGCGCTTCTTAGGTCTGGTGGCTACCGGGCGAAATTTGGATTCGCTTTTTGTCGATGAAGTAGGACAAGGTAGAGTTTGGACTGGTGTTCAGGCATTGGAACTCGGATTGGTGGATACCTTAGGCAGCCTGCAAACAGCCGTGGAAATTGCCCGTGATCTAGCAGGTCTGGGAGAGGATTATCGCATCACTACACTTCCGGAAAAGGTAGATCCATTTCAAGAACTCCTCAAATCTTTCGGTATGGATGAAGAGGCTCGTATGAAGAAACGTTTGGGTATTCTTTATCCGTATTACGAGAAGTTCCAAACTTTGGAGAAAGTTAAGGGTTATCAAAGCCATATCGGAATGGACATTATAATTGAGTAAACCGGAAATACCAAGTGGCATTGTAACTTGCACCCCGGTTGCAAAGCACTTAACTTATTTTCTGTGAATAATCAACAACATCAAAAAGCTGCCGGAATGCATTTTCTCATTCTGGCAGCTCTTTTTATTAGCGCTCTAATCACCTGCAATTTAGTTGCTAATAAGTTTCTTACGGTTAATATGGGCTTCCGCACTTTTACTTTGTCTGCGGGGGTGTTGGCCTATCCGGTAACGTTCTTAATTACCGATATATTAAGTGAGATATTTGGTGAAGTGCGGACTCGAAAGGTCGTATGGGCTGGATTTGCAGCCGCCTTATTCACGCTAGGTATTCTTGCCATCGGAGGTGTTTATCCAGCCATCGATCAGTCGGTTGTTAGCAACGAGGTTTACAATACGGTTTTTAAAAACTCCTACAGGCTCATCTTCGCTTCAATGATTGCTTATCTCATTGCTCAATTCATTGACGTGCGAATATTTCACTTTTGGAAGCGAATAACCAAAGGAAAAATGCTGTGGGTTCGCAATAATTTCTCCACTATGTTTTCGCAGTTGATAGATACAACGTTGGTAGTGGGAATCATATTTATAGATTTTGAAAATGGCGTGCCTGTTACCGAGCTTGGTTGGGGTGGACTTGGACTCTTGATTTTTGACGGTTGGCTTTTCAAGGTCATCTGGGCAGCTATAGATACTCCCGCTTTTTACGCTTTGAGTTATTGGTATAAAAAGAAATTCAAGTTAGGCGACAATCAAACTTGCGAGGTGAACATATAACGTGATTAGCATGGACAATGAATTGAAATTTGCAGAAAGTCTTTATTTACGTCAGCATAAAAATAACCCGGTATACTGGAAGTTTTGGTCGGATAGTGTTTGGTCCGACGCCGCGAAAAGAGATAAATTGGTCATTGTAAGCATTGGCTACTCGAGTTGTCATTGGTGCCACGTTATGGAGCGAGAGGTTTTTGAACATGAAGATGCTGCGGACGTAATGAATGCGCATTTTGTGAGCATTAAAGTTGATCGTGAAGAGCGACCAGATATTGATCAGGTGTATATGACGGCTGTGCAAATGATGTCTGGTCAGGGTGGTTGGCCCCTAAATGTGGTTTGCTTGCCGGATAAGCGCCCTATTTGGGGTGCAACGTACGTTGCCAAGGATCAGTGGATGAAGATGCTTCTGCAGCTTCAAAGGCTTTATCGTGAGGATCCTCAGAAAGTACGCGACTATGCTGCCGAAATGGAAGATGGCTTGAGGAAGACAGAACTATTGTCGGCAGACTCTAACCAGGATAATATCGATGAAACTTGGCTAAAGGATCGTTTACAAAAATTGGTTAACAGTCGAGATCGGCAATGGGGCGGGTATAATAGAGCACCGAAATTCCCCATGCCTCACGAACAGCGTTTTCTGCTTCAGGCGGCTGAGTATTTTCAAATTCCCGAGCTTGAAGAACATGTTCAGCTTACTCTGAAACGAATGGCCTGGGGAGGAATTTATGATTATGTAGGTGGTGGCTTTTGTCGATACGCCGTTGATGGTCGATGGAAAGTGCCTCATTTTGAAAAAATGCTCTACGATAATGCACAGTTACTGAGTGCCTTCAGCATTGCCCAGCGCCGAAGTCCATCGGAATTATATAAATCGGTAGTGAATCAAACTATGGATTTTTTACAGGCTGAGATGAAGACCGACGAAGGGCTATATGCCGCGGCGATTGACGCTGATTCTGAAGGGGTAGAAGGACTTTATTACACGTTTAGTCTCGATGAATTAAAGCGCATTTTGGATGCTGATTTTTCCGTTTGGGAGCTTGTTTTCGATTTTCGAGAAGATTGGGAGGGTAGGTTTATTATTTTCCGTTTAATCGATGATGAGGAAGCTGCGCAGAAATTAGAGGTGGAGGTGGAGTATGTTCGCGAAAGTTTGCTACGTGGTCGCATGAAACTGCTGGAGTATCGTTCACAGCGAAAAAGGCCGGTTACGGATTTCAAGGTGTTGTGTTCATGGAATGGATTACTTCTTTCAGGATTTTGTGATGCTTATTTGGCCATAGGAGAATCGAGGTTCTTAACAGCCGCTCAAGATTTAGCCCAGTCGATGATTGATTATTTATTTGTCGAGGGCCAGCTATTTCGGGTTTTTAATGAGAATAGAGCCTATATCCCAGCAATGTTGGAAGATTACGCTGCTTTTAGTCGAGGTTTATTGCATCTTTTTAGTCTCACAGGAGAAGAAAAATGGTACAATTATGCAGAGTCATTTCTCAACACCTTAGAAGTCGATTTCACGGATGAAGATGAGGTGTTTTTCTACACAACATCGGCTAGTGGACAAGAACTAATCATGCGAAGTAGGGAGCTTGAAGACAATGTTATTCCTTCTCCCAATGCTTTGGCAGCCGATGCTTTGCGTATAGCCAATACGGTGACATACAGAGAGTCGCGCGCAAAGCGATGGCAGGGCATGACCTTAAAATCCGCAGCTATTTCCCGTGATGTAAAGAGTGGTTTTCACTGTTGGGGTGAGCTGTATTTGCGTATGCAGACTGAAAACCGAGAGTGGATTGTTAGTGGTAAAGATTCTATAGGAGAATTGTCCGATTTAAGTGTTAAGTACCACGACTTTTACACTGATTTCTTTGTGCTTCCGGGGCAAAGTGATTTAGAGCTTTTCAAGGAGAGGTATGCAGATCACTTGCGTCATTTTATTTGCACAGGAATGCAGTGTGAGCGTCCACTTTCTCCGGAGGAAGCCAGAGCTAAGATTAGTTGATTACCAGCAAATTAAAGCCATAAAAAAACCTCCGAATGCAATGCGTCCGGAGGCTTTGGTTGGTTAGGTTTATGCTAAGGTGGTTGGTTTACATTTTCTCCCCTTGTGGTTCCTTTGGGTTAGCTGGTTCATTGCCTTGAAAAGACATGACGTAGCTAGCAACGTCTTGCATATCTTGAGGGCCTAGAATATCTTTCCAAGCAATCATACCCTTGTCGGTTGCTCCGTACTTTATAATTCGGAAGATGTCGTTGATGCTTCCACCGTGTATCCAGTATTCATCAGCTAGGTTGGGGCCTACGCCACCACCTCCATCAGCTGCGTGACAAGCAACACAATTGTTTTGATAGATCGTTTTACCGTTTGCTAATCTGCCGGCATCTTCTACAAGCGTAACGTTATTCTCGTCGACCATTCCTCCAAGCTTTTCGAAGTATGCAGCTACTTCAACTTCTGCGCGTTGAATCTCGGCGCGATACTCATCCATTTGGAGCTTTCCGGTGCCCAGCACGTGATAATGTAAAAGGTATCCAACAGCGATAGCTATTGTTACATAAAATCCGTACAGCCACCAAGGCGGAAGGGCGTTGTCGAGCTCCATGATACCGTCGTAGTCGTGATCGAGGAGCATATCTTTCTCCTTCGCCATGGGCTTTAGTCCGGCAAAGCCTTTGTACCAGCGCATAAATGCACTTTCTTTTTCTTCCTCTTCTACTTCTGTAGCCTCTAGGCTATCGGCGGAAGCAGTTTTCGGATTCATTACTGCTGCAATGGTATCAAATGCTCGTTTTACCGAGTAGTATGCAAGAAGCAGAAGGACGGCGACCAGCAGGAACAGCCAGAAATAGGCATCGCGAAAAATATTCGAATACAATTCGGCTGTAGATGTTGAGGCAAAGGCGGTGGCCGGAAGGAGGAACACCGCTGGTAGAGCCTTGAAATTTAACTTGGTATTCATAGGTTTGAAAGGTTATGAGTTTGACAAACAAAGGTGTTCATAACAACACGTTTGCACTAATCTTCAAGGGGTAAGTTGCTTTCTTCTTCATACTCTTCCTTGCGCATGATGGCAACACGTACCAGCATAATAGCGAAGAAGCTGAAAAAAATGAGCAGTGATAAAATTGGGTACCACTCGATATTTGCCATAGTTTCCATATGGCCTCTGATGAATTTAAACATGTCTTATAGGTTTTCAGCGACTTCTTTTTTAACCTTGATATCGGTACCTAGTCGTTGTAGGTAGGCGATCATAGCGATAATTTCTTCGCGATGGTCTACGTTGATATCCGGGTCTGTATTTAGTTCAGCGGCAATGGCTTTGGCCTGTTCCGTGAGATGAAGTTCAGCATTTTCAATTTCATCATCCGAATACGGGACACCTAGCTTCTTCATTACGCGGAGCTTTTTCTGTGTATACTTGGTGTTCAATTCGTTATTAAACAGCCAAGGATAGCGAGGCATAATAGAGCCATCTGATGTATAGGTTGGTTCCCACATGTGTTTGTAGTGCCAACTATGTGGGTATTTCCCTCCTACACGGTG
>REDE01000151.1 GCA_007693635.1 Flavobacteriales bacterium
GCCGGAAAGACCTCCATCGAATCACAGCTTGATAGTATAGCTAAAGATTTGTTGGCCGCTCGTGGTGAATCTCTTGTTCTTTGCGGAGGTAATGACGAAACGAATTGGTTGTTGTCTTACGGCATCAATCAAATGTTGGAGAGTTTCGGAAGTACCATCAACACCAAATTAGCAAATAACCTTCGTCAAGGTGATGACAAGGCTTTTGCCTCATTGCTTTCTGATATGAAGGCTGGAAAGGTTGGAGTTCTTATCATGGCTCAGACTAATCCAGTTTATAACAATGCTAAGGGTTCTGAATTTGCAGATCTGTTATCAAAGGTAGACTGCGCCGTTTCTTTCTCAGATAAGAACGACGAAACATCTTCGAAATGTAAATATGTAGGTGCGCTTCATCATAGCTTGGAGAGCTGGAATGATGCGGAACCTTTTACCGGACACTATACTTTTTCTCAGCCTACTATTCGTCCTCTCTTTGATACGATGCAGTGGCAAGCAGGTCTTCTAGGACTTGCGGGAAAGGATTCTAACTACGGTGCTTTTATTCGTGATAAATGGTCAACTAAGACCAATTTCGACGTTTGTCTGCACGATGGTTTCTTCACAAAGGACAAAAGCGTAGAACGCGATACCGAAATTGACGCAGTTTCTGCCTTGGCAGGAATTAAAGTCGCCGCTCCCGCAAATGGTTTGGAGCTGGTTTTGTATTCTAAAACAGGAATGGGTACCGGTAATTTGTCAAATAACCCTTGGTTGCAAGAGCTACCCGATCCAGTGAGTCGTGTTTCTTGGGATAATTACCTGTGTATCTCGGCAGCTCAAGCGGCCGAACTCGGTTTGCAAAATAAGACACGTTCTAATGGTGCCTTAGATGGCAGCTACGTTACTATTAAGTCTGGTAATGTTGTTATCGAAAATGTCCCGGTTCTTATTCAACCCGGACAAGCATACGATACAGTTGGTCTCGCCGTAGGCTACGGTCGTTCAAACGTGGGCCTTGCTGGCGACGGAATTGGTGTAAATGCCTTCCCTCTATCGGTTGATGGTGCTCACTTTGCAACAAATATTACTATTGAAAAGCAAGATGGATGGCACGAGTTTGCTTGTGTCCAGCTTCATCACACAATGATGGGACGCCGCATTGTTCAGGAGGTATCCTTGGATACTTTCTTAAATAAGCCAGCCTCTACGGATGACAGTAAAGGATGGAATGAGCGTACTAAGTTTGAGACGATCGGTCAGAAATTGACTGCTGATAAAGCAAATCTTTGGACCGACTTCGATCACGAGACCGGTCATTTTTGGAATATGTCTATCGACCTCAACATGTGTACCGGTTGCGGTGCGTGTGTTATAGCTTGTCATGCTGAAAACAACGTGCCTGTAGTTGGTAAAGATGAGATCCGCCGTAGTCGCGATATGCACTGGTTGCGTATTGACCGCTACTACAGCAGTGATATGACCAAGGATCGTGCGAAAGAGGAGGGAATTGGTGCCATCAAGATGTATAAGGAGATGGAGCAGCCTTCAGAAAGTCCTGAAGTTGTATTCCAGCCTGTGATGTGCCAACACTGTAATCATGCTCCTTGTGAAACAGTTTGTCCGGTAGCTGCTACCGTTCACTCTGCGGAAGGACTTAACCATATGGCTTACAACCGTTGTATCGGTACACGCTACTGTGCGAATAACTGTCCATACAAAGTTCGTCGTTTCAACTGGTTCTTGTACAATGAGAATCCTGAGCAGTTTGGAGTTAATTACTCAATGAACGAAGACCTCGGTAAGATGGTGCTCAACCCTGACGTTACCGTTCGTTCACGAGGTGTTATGGAAAAATGTAGTTTTTGTGTACAGCGTATACAGCTTGGTAAGTTAGAAGCTAAAAAAGCAAGTCGCAAAGTCCGCGATGGTGAAGTTCAGACTGCTTGTATGCAGGCTTGCGACACCGGAGCTATACAATTTGGTGATGTCAATGATCCGGAAAGTAAAATTGCAGCGCTGAAAGAAGATCAGCGTATGTATCACTTACTCGAGGATGTTGGTACTCAACCATCGGTTTTCTATCAAACCAAAGTTCGAAATAAAAACGCCTAACCTTCATTAATCAGACGTTAAGATGCATTACGAATCTTCCGTACGTGAACCACTAATTACTGGTGATAAGTCGTACCATGACATCACAGTTGATGTTGCCAAACCAATTGAGACCAATGCTCCTCGTTCCTGGTGGATTGCTTTAACGATATCGTTAATTGCTTTTCTTTGGGGAGTTGGATGTATATTATATACCATTGGAACGGGTATTGGAACTTGGGGACTCAACCGAACAGTTAACTGGGCCTGGGATATCACCAATTTCGTTTGGTGGGTTGGTATCGGTCACGCCGGTACATTAATCTCCGCTGTACTTTTATTGTTCCGTCAAAAATGGCGGATGTCAATTAACCGTTCAGCTGAGGCGATGACCATTTTTGCGGTTGTACAAGCGGCCTTATTCCCAGGTATTCACATGGGACGCATTTGGTTGGCATATTTTGTTTTCCCAATTCCAAACCAATTTGGGTCACTTTGGGTAAACTTTAATTCGCCGCTTCTATGGGACGTGTTTGCAATTTCAACCTATTTCTCAGTTTCTCTTGTATTCTGGTACGTAGGTCTTATTCCTGATTTCGCGATGTTACGCGACCGAGCCATTCGCCCGGTTCAGAAACACATCTATTCGATCCTTTCTTTTGGATGGGGTGGTAAGGCGAAACACTGGCAGCGTTTTGAAGAGGTTTCTTTGGTCTTAGCTGGTTTAGCTACTCCTCTTGTACTTTCTGTACACACTATTGTATCAATGGACTTCGCCACATCGGTTATTCCTGGTTGGCATACAACCATCTTCCCACCTTACTTTGTTGCGGGGGCGATTTTTTCCGGCTTTGCTATGGTGCAGACGCTTTTAATTGTGATGCGTAAGATGTTTAAAATGGAGGATTACATAACCATTCAGCACATCGAAATGATGAACATTATCATCATGGTTACTGGTTCTATCGTTGGTATTGCCTACATTACCGAGCTTTTCATTGCCTGGTATTCTGGTGTTGAATACGAGCAATACGCCTTCCTTAACCGTGCTACTGGACCTTACTGGTGGGCTTATTGGTCGATGATGACATGTAATGTTTTCTCTCCTCAGTTTATGTGGTTCAAGCGTCTACGCACCAGCATTTTGTTTACTTTCATTATTTCTATTGTAGTAAATATTGGTATGTGGTTCGAGCGCTTCGTAATTATTGTTACCTCGTTGCACAGAGACTATCTACCATCAAGTTGGACTATGTTTAGTCCTACCTTTGTAGATATCGGAATCTTTATTGGTACAATTGGATTTTTCTTTGTATTGTTTTTACTTTACGCCCGTTCGTTCCCTGTAATTGCACAGGCTGAATTAAAAACAATTTTGAAATCATCAGGCGAAAATTATAAAAAACATCATTCAGATAGTCATGGCGCACACTAATAATGTAATTACCGCTCTCTTTAATGACGATGATATATTGATGAAGAGCATTAAGCCTTTACGCGAGAAAGGCTACAAGATTCGTGAGGTATACACTCCCTTTCCAGTTCATGGTCTTGATCATGCTCTTGGTTTGGATCGTACGCGAATGGCTATCACCGCGTTTATTTACGGTTTGATTGGACTTTCCGTGGCTATTTCGCTTACCTACTATATCATGATTATCGATTGGCCACAGAATATTGGTGGTAAGCCTTCGATGACTTGGTGGGAGAATATGCCTGCGTTTGTTCCTATTTTGTTTGAGATGACAGTTTTCTTTGCTGCTCACCTTTTGGTCTGGACGTATTTTGTTAGAAACGGTATGTATCCAGGTCGTGCGGCGATGAACCCTGATCCACGCACTACTGATGATATGTTCATGATGGAGATTGAGTACTCCGGTGATGATGAGGAATTGCGTCAGTTGTTAAAAGACAACGGAGCTGTTGAAATTAATGTTGTTGCAAACGACGAAGATCACGCAGTTAATGAAGCCTCAGAAGCTCATTAAATTTCACATGAATCAACGCCTTTTGAAAAATATAAACAATCTTGACAAGATGAACAAAGTTGCTTTCAAGTTTATGGGTATAGCTCTCGTAGCTGTTTTACTAGGTTCTACGTCGTGTAAGCGCGATGTTACGAAGCCAGGTCGCGAGTATATGCCTAATATGTATCGTGGACCACAGTTGAATACGTATTCACCATCTGGTCTTTTTTCAGATAGTACATCCGCGCGCTTGCCCGAAGAAGGCACAGTTCCTCGTGGATATACCACCTACAATATTCCCAACACGACTGAGGCTTATTTCTCAACTTTAGAGTTGAAGGGATATCCTTCACACGCACCTCGTTTTAGTGAGGCTAGTTTGAAAGAAGGTGAGCGCTTGTATACTCGTTTCTGCGTAAATTGTCACGGCGCAAAAGGTGATGGTAATGGTAACCTAGTAGAGCAGGGTAAATTTGCCGGTGTTCCTACTTACGATAATGTTCGTTTACCCGATATTACTCCTACTAGTATTTTCCACGTTATTACACACGGTAAGGGTGTTATGGGATCCCATGCTGCTCAAATTGAAACGAAAGATCGTTGGTTAATTGTTCAGCATGTTCTTAAGTTACGTGCTGATTTAAACGAAGAAGATTTCAAATGGGCTTCCAATGCTGGTTCTGCGTCTAATGATGCCCCTGCTAGTGAAGTTGATACTGAAGTTAGCGCTACTGCTGAAGATTTAGAAGATTAATCGACAATTCAATCATTGTAAATAATACGTATATGTTCCAGTTTCCAGCCAAACTTAAAACCCTTTCGTACATCCTCATAGCAATTGGGGTTGCGGCGTTACTCTATGGCTTTTTTGCCGGTGGTGGACACGAAGTTGCCGATCATGGCGACCACGGTCACGGACACGATAATCGACCTTGGGCTTCCTTGTTGATTAATAACTTTTTCTTTTTGGGTATTTCTTTAGGAGCATTGTTCTTTCTGGCGATTCAGTACGCTGCCAACGTTGGTTGGTCTGCTGGTTTGCTTCGAATATTGGAAGCTATCTCTGGATTTTTACCTGTGGCAGGTATCATTATGATGGTCATTGTATTGGCTGGTATGTTCCATATGAACCACCTATACCACTGGACTGCTGAGGGAATTATGGATCCTGAGAGTCCTTATTACGATGATATTATTGCGGGTAAACAAGCCTATCTTAATCCTGCATTTTTTATTATTCGTTCACTAATTTACATATTGGGTTGGATTTGGGCGGCTGCAACTTTGCGCAAGCTCTCTATGCAAGGTGATGCCGACGCTTCCATTACATGGTATAATAAGTCCATCAAGGTATCGGCTATTTTTCTTGTTTTCTTTGCTGTTACATCATCAATGGCCGCTTGGGACTGGATCATGTCTATCGATACGCACTGGTTTAGCACCTTATTTGGCTGGTATGTTTTTGCTGGCATTTTCGTTAGCGCTGTTACCACTACGGCCCTTATTTCGATCTACCTAAAGAACAACGGCTATCTTGAATGGTTGAATGAAAACCATATCCATGATTTAGGAAAATTTATGTTTGCTTTTAGCATCTTTTGGACCTATTTGTGGTTTAGTCAGTATATGCTAATATGGTACTCGAACATTCCTGAAGAGGTAACCTATTACATGCCGCGTTTTGAAGAATACAAGAGCATTTTCATAACAATGCTTATTATGAACTTCTTGTTCCCAGTAACCATTATCATGAGTCGTGATGCTAAGCGTAATTTTGGCTTCTTGGCAACAATTGGAGTTGTATTGATTTTGGGTCACTGGCTTAATATCTATATCATGGTTTCTCCAGGAACTGTTGGTTTGGAATGGCATATTGGTTTCACCGAGATTGGTTTGTTCCTTGGTTACATTGGTTTGTTCATCTTAGTTGTATTTAAGCGTTTGGCTAAAGCACCACTTCGTATTGCAAATCATCCGATGAATAAGGAGAGCGAGTATTTTTCAATCTAATTTTAACATTGTAAGATAACACACGAATGATGACGTTTTTAATAATCTTAGTTGTTGCCCTTGCCGCAGTAGCGCTGGTGCAGATTGTACGTATCTTCGAGGTAAGTAACACGCTTACTCCTGCTAAAGAAGAAGATAATCGCCCCTCTCATAAGGATAACGATATTCAGGGAAAAATCCTTTTCGTTTTGGGGATGCTGTTTGTTGTTTTCTCCGTTTGGTCTATTTTTAAGTGGGGCGGCTATATCCTGCCAGTATCCGCAAGTGAGCACGGTTTAGAAACCGACCGCCTGCTTTGGATTACTATGGCGGTTATTGGGTTTGTCTTTTTAATTACCCAGCCTTTGTTGTTTTGGTTTGTCTATCGATTCCGCGGAATCAAAGGACGCAAAGCAACCTACATGGAACATAACAATAAACTTGAACTTCTCTGGACTTCCGTTCCCACAGTTGTTCTAGCTATCATCATTACCTACGGTATTATTACCTGGGGTAATATCATGAATCCAGAGTTTGAGGAAGAACCAATTGTCGTTGAACTTTATGCAAAGCAATTTGGATGGCAAGCTCGTATAGCGGGCGAGGATAATGTTCTAGGTAACGCGAATGTTCGATTTATTGAGGGTATCAATTCAATAGGTATTGATCCTAATGACCTCAATGGACTAGACGATATCGTTACTAGTGAATTAATGCTTCCTGTAGGTAAGCCTATTCTCTTTAAATTCCGAGCTCAAGACGTAATTCACTCTGCGTACATTCCTCACTTCCGTTTGCAGATGAACTGTGTACCGGGTACTGTTACGCAGTTTGCTTTTACACCTAATAAGACTACCGCCGAAATGCGTCGCGATCCTAAGGTGATTCGTCAAATTTCTGGAATAAATGAAATAAGAGAAGCAAAAGGTGAAGAACCTTATGAGTTCGATTTTGTTTTATTATGTAATAAGATATGTGGTGCTGCGCACTACAATATGCAGATGAAGATTGTTGTAGGCACTGAGGAGGAATATAACCAATGGCTGAAGGAGCAGACAACTTTCGCTGAATCACTTTAATTTCTTAAACTGAATAACTTTTTTGCTATGGCTTCAGAAGTACAGCACCACGAAGAACACCACCACCACGAAGAAACGTTCCTTACTAAGTACGTATTTAGTATGGATCATAAAATGATTGGAAAACAGTTTCTAATCACAGGTATTATTATGGGATTAATCGGGATGGGCATGTCTTTGCTATTCCGTTTACAGTTGGCTTGGCCCGACACTTCTTTTCCGATATTAGATACCTTTTTAGGTAAATGGTCTGACAATGGTATCATGGACCCAAATATGTACCTTGCATTGGTTACTATTCACGGTACAATCATGGTATTTTTTGTACTTACTGCTGGTCTATCTGGTACGTTCTCCAATTTGTTAATTCCGTTACAGATTGGTGCACGTGATATGGCCTCAGGTTTTATCAACATGCTTTCATACTGGTTTTTCTTTCTTTCTAGCGTTATTATGGTTGCGTCTATTTTTGTACCAGACGGACCTGCTGCTGCTGGATGGACGATTTATCCGCCTTTGAGTGCTCTACCTGCAGCTATGCCTGGTTCTGGCATGGGTATGACGCTTTGGTTGGTTAGTATGACATTGTTTATTGCTAGTTCGTTGCTTGGAGCATTGAACTATATCGTTACAGTATTAAACCTTCGTACCAAGGGTATGTCCATGACGCGACTTCCCTTGACTATTTGGGCGTTTTTTGTAACCGCAATTCTTGGTGTTTTATCATTCCCAGTTTTGTTTAGTGCTGCACTTCTTTTATTGTTTGACCGTTCTTTCGGTACCAGCTTCTATCTATCCGATATTCTTGTTGGTGGCGAGGTTCTTTCAAACACTGGTGGTAGCCCTATTCTTTACGAGCACTTGTTCTGGTTCCTAGGTCACCCAGAGGTGTATATCATTTTATTACCTGCTCTTGGTATTACCAGTGAGGTTATTGCTACTAACAGTCGTAAGCCAATTTTTGGATACCGTGCGATGGTTGGTTCAATTTTAATGATTGCTTTCCTTTCGTTCATCGTTTGGGGCCACCACATGTTTGTAACGGGTATGAACCCATTCCTCGGTACTGTATTTACCTTTACCACTTTGCTTATCGCTATTCCATCTGCGGTTAAGGCATTTAATTATCTTACTACACTTTGGAAGGGTAATTTACAACTTACTCCTGCTATGCTCTTTAGTATAGGTTTGGTTAGTACGTTTATTACTGGCGGATTGACAGGTATTATTCTTGGTGACTCTGCTTTGGACATCAACGTTCACGATACATATTTCGTGGTTGCCCACTTCCATATTGTAATGGGATTGTCTGCGATCTTCGGATTGTTTGCTGGCGTTTACCACTGGTTTCCTAAGATGTTTGGTCGTATGATGATCCGTCCTTTGGGTTATGCGCACTTTATCCTGACATTCATCTCGGCGTATGGAGTTTTCTATCCGATGCACTTCTTAGGTTTAGCCGGTTTGCCTCGTCGATACTACACGAATACCGCTTTCCCTATGTTTGATAACTTGGCAGATATCAACGTGATTATATCCGTATTTGCTATTTTAGGTGGTATTGCTCAAGTAATCTTCTTGTTCAATTTCTTCTATTGCGCTTTCAGAGGTAAGCGGGCTCCGCAAAACCCTTGGCGTTCAAATACCCTTGAGTGGACTACACCTGTAGAGCATATTCACGGTAACTGGCCGGGCGCTATTCCTGAGGTTCATCGCTGGGCTTACGATTACAGCAAGCCTGGTGCTAAGGAAGATTTTGTTCCTCAAATTGTCCCGCTTAGCGAAAATGAAGAGCCATCAGGACATTAATTAGCATATTGTGATTTTAAAAGACCCTTGATTTTCAAGGGTCTTTTCTTTTTAATCCACCTTAGCTTTGTCGATAGGCACTATTCGGGTTTATTTCTTGCTTATTTGTCTAGCAACAACTTTTTTTTATCAGATATTTGCAGCTTAATTCATTATCACGATGTCACAAAAGAAAACTTTGGTTACCGCCGCTTTACCATACGCCAATGGTCCTGTACATATTGGTCATATAGCTGGTTGCTATTTGCCTTCCGACATATACGTTCGTTTTTTAAGGCTGTTAGGTGAAGATGTGAAATTTGTATGTGGCAGTGATGAGCATGGGGTTCCAATTACTATTAAAGCGCGGAACGAGGGTGTTTCTCCTCTGCAGGTAGTTGATCGCTACCATGCACTTATGGGTAAAGCTTTCGCTGACTTAGGAATTTCGTTTGATATCTACAGTCGCACAAGCTCCGATTTACACAAACAAACAGCCTCCGATTTTTTTCGTCATTTATACGACTCCAAGGTTTTTATTGAGCGTGAAACAGAACAGTACTATGACGCTACAGCAAAACAGTTCTTGGCCGATCGATATATAGTTGGGACTTGCCCTAAATGCAATCACGATTCTGCTTATGGTGATCAATGTGAGGCTTGTGGAGCTTCTTTGAACCCTACAGATCTAATCAACCCTCGCAGTATGCTCAGTGGAGCGCAGCCTGAGTTGAAAAAAACGGTTAATTGGTTTTTACCGCTCGATGCGTACCAGGATCAACTTACCAACTTCATTCAATCCAAGAAAGACGCGTGGAAATCGAATGTCTATGGACAATGTATGTCTTGGTTGCAGCAAGGTTTACAGCCGCGCGCCATGACACGCGATCTCGATTGGGGTGTTCCAGTTCCCGTAGAGGGTGCCGATTCTAAGGTATTGTATGTTTGGTTTGATGCACCAATAGGCTATATATCGGCGACCAAAGAGTTGTTAGGTGAAAATTGGCGTGATTACTGGCAAGGTGAAGATACCCGCATTGTACATTTTATTGGCAAGGACAATATCGTTTTTCATTGCATCATTTTTCCGGCAATGCTTATGGCACATGGCGGATATGCGTTGCCTGAAAATGTTCCAGCCAATGAGTTTTTGAATTTGGAAGGTAAAAAAATTTCCACCAGTAGAAATTGGGCGGTTTGGGTGCATGAGTATTTGGAAGACTTTCCAGGTAAAATGGACGAACTTCGTTATGTGTTGACCTCGATTGCTCCGGAAACCGGTGATAGCGAATTTACATGGAGCGATTATCAAGCTCGAGTAAATAACGAACTGGTAGCTATACTGGGCAATTTCGTCAATCGAGTTATGGTGCTCTATCAGAAGTTTTTTGATGGTTTGCTCGATGACAGCCTTTCCGAATTTAGTTCTGATCGTCATCAGGAAGCGGTTGATCAAACCTACCATGCTATTCAGGGGAGTCTTCGTAGTTATAAATTTAAGCAAGGACTTGCCGCAGCTATGGATTTGGCTCGATACGGCAATCGTTACCTGACAGAGACAGAGCCTTGGAAAGTCGTTAAGGAGGACCAAGCTGCAGCACGTGTTATTCTCAACGATTGTCTGCTACTTATCGCACATTTACGCAGTGCTTTATATCCTTTCTTGCCCTTTACTGCGAGTAAAATTCTGGCAATGCTTGGGCAAGAGGAGAGTTCTGAACTACCGAGCTGGAATTCTAGTATTTTCTTGGCTAAGGGAACGAGACTCCCTGCTCCTAGTTTGCTTTTTGCAAAAATTGAAGATTCTGATATGGATTTGCAGCGCAAAAAACTCGAACAGTCTACCACAGAGGTAGCCGGCGAATCACAAGAAATCAATCTAGAGCCAGCTAAGCCCGAAATAAGTTTTGAGGACTTTCAGAAGCTCGATATTCGGGTTGGAACAATCATCAGTGCTGAAAAGGTGAAGAAAGCCGATAAGCTTTTGCATTTACGGGTTGACGTTGGGATAAAGACCGTCGAGTTGGTCTCTGGCATTGCGGAGCACTTTTCTCCCGAGGATTTACCTGGAACCACAGTTACTGTTTTGTTGAATCTTGCACCCCGCAAGATTCGCGGGATATTTTCTGAAGGGATGGTTTTGATGGTCGACGGAGTTGATAATAAGCTAAGATTTCTGCAAGCTCAAGACGGTGCTTCACCAGGGGAAGTTATAAGTTGATTTTTAATCTGTAGAACTTTTCTTGTTTTTTAAGTCTAGTTTTATATCAAAGCTTAAGTTTATTGGTGTCTAAGATTGTATTTTTCATGTTTTCAGTTATCTTTAGTTAGCATTGTGTTCTGTTTGTGTAAATGAAATTTTTTGTAGAATATATTCGGTTTCCGCATTAGCTTTGTTAACTAAATTTTACGAACTTTTTCTTGCTCAATCTAAATAATGATTTTTAGATGGCAAGATGGGGTTGTAAAAACTCTTTATTCATTATTTCAAACCTTAAACTTTAAAAGCATGAGAACAAATTTACTCGCACTTGTAGGTAAAACTACTTTGTTGGCGTTTTTTATGACTTTCTTCCTAGTTGGAGAGAGTGTTAATGCGCAAACACAACCTATGGTTATTTACGATCCTGGCGCGCCAATAGGGAATGCCATCCCTTTTAATAGCGCTACTAGTAATCGTAGAGCGTGGATTTATACGCCACAGGATTTCCCTAATTCACAACCAGGTTTAATTACTCGGATTTATATTTTAGCTTCGGGTACGCCAAATCCAACATTTAACAATCTCATCATTTCGATGGGACAAACAACCTTAAACAATTTCACAGGAAATAATGCGTGGCCCACTGGAGGTACTGTGGTGCTGAACGCCGCAACCTATTCACCCGTTGGGACTCCTTCAACAGGTACTTCCTCGGGCTCTTGGATGGCCTTTGATTTAACAACGCCGTTTTTATTTGATAATGTCTCCAACTTTTTTGTGGATGCACAACAAGGTGGTTACACTGCGGGATTTACCACACAGCAGGCCAATGTGCCCGCTAAATCTGTTTTTGGTTCCGCAACAAATCCTACCCCAGGTACGCAAGACCGTATAGCCATGTTTGGTTTCGACTGGGTGCCGGCAGGTCCATGCACCGCTCCACCGTTTGTCGGCGCTACCATTGCCGCCCCCTCTGTGGTTTGTGTGGGCAATACAACAAATCTCAGCGTGGATCCAATGAGTTTTGGACAAGGCCAGTCCTACCAATGGCAGTCGTCTACTAATGGTACTACTTGGGCCAATATGCCCAACGATACACTTAGTGCTCTTACAACGGTTGTTAACGATACGACTTTTTATCGTTTAGCGGTTACTTGTAGTAATCAGACCAGTTTTTCTACCCCTGTTCGCGTTGACGCCATTGGTGCTCCTATTAGCGGTACATTTACGATCAATCAGCTAGCACTTCCATCGGCCACCAACTTCACATCATTTACAGATTTCTTCAACTCACTGGTATGTGGAGGAATAAGTGGCCCCGTAATAGTAAACGTTGTCGCAGGATCGGGGCCGTATCTGGAGCGCGTGGAAATACAAGAAATTGCCGGAGTTAATGCGGTGAATACAATCACAATTAATGGTAACGGAAACACCCTATCTCACGCAGCTGTTGGAACCATTGACCGAACTACCTTAGTCTTAGATGGCGCCGACTACCTTCATTTCGACAGCTTAAATATATCTGCTACCGGAGCGACTTTTGGTTGGGTCGTTCAGCTTACCAACGGTGCAGATCACAATTCATTTACTAACTGCCACTTTGAAACAAACGCTTCATCCACTTCTACTAATTTCGCAAATGTCGTAATGAGTGGATCACTGACAGCCGCAACCACGGCTGGAAACTCAGGAAGTTTTAATACTTTTGAGAACAATGCTCACATTGGTGGGTACTACGCCTTTACCATGAATGGTCCGGGAGCCACAAATTTCAACCTTGGTAATAAAATCATCAATAGCACTTTTGAGGACTTTTATCTCTACGGACTTTACATACGTTCACAGGAAGATGTGGAAATTGTTGGCAACGACATCAGTAGAGCTACGCGCACTACGGTATCTACACTTTATGGACTTTATTTTGCTAGTGGAATTAGAGGTGCTATCGTAACGAATAACCGCTTGCACGATTTTTATAATGGCAATACCGCAAATACTACGGGCTCATATCCTGTGTATATGACTGGCGCTACCGGAACTGCGGCGAAACCTAACCTCTTAGCAAATAACCTGATTTACAATCTGGAGCATTCGGGTATTCAATACTCGCTTTATTTGTTGGGTGCCCTCAATGATTTCTGGAAAATCTATCATAATACGGTCGTTATTGATCAGCCAAACTTTGCTGGTGGTAACGCAACCCGCAGTGTATTCATTACTGGAGCACAGAACAACATGGAGATTAAAAACAATATTTTCTTCATGAATCGCGGCTCGGCGCCTCAGTTTTACACTTACTTAACCAGCGCGGCCGCTAACGTAGACATCGACAATAACGTCTATTATTCGCCCAACGCATCAAACGTGACTTTTGGTTTCTACGGAGCAAATATTAATACGTTTGCCGATTGGCAGACTGCTGGATTCGACAACAATGGCGTTGAGTTTGACCCTACCTTCATCGGAGGAACGGGAAGTGATTTCTTACGTCCGTCGGTTGGTGCAATAAAATCTTTGGGGGCGAATGTGCTTTCAGACGTTCCTGCGGATATTGAAGGCACACCCCGCACCACAAGTCCTGATCCCGGCGCGTATGAGTTTACCCCGGCACCTTGTACGGGGGCATTTGATTTAACTGCCGATTCGTTATTCCCCGGTGGAGCCATCCTCAGCTGGCAGAGT
>REDE01000155.1 GCA_007693635.1 Flavobacteriales bacterium
GGAAATGCCATTTACATTAAGCACTATGATGACCGCCTTGAAATATCAAACAGTGGCCCACTGCCTGCACAAGTAAATGTGGAGAATATCAGAACTGAACGATTTTCAAGAAATCCTAGAATTGCAAGGTCTTTAGAAGATATGGGATTTGTAAGGCAATTGAATGAAGGGGTTTCAAGGATTTATCAGTCCATGGAAAAATCAATGCTTTCAACTCCAGAGTATGTAGAAAAAAATGGTAATGTGTATTTAACCCTTCGTAATAAGATTAGCAACCATACCAAAACCATTTCAGACGCCATACTTAAAACTGTTCAAAATAATTGGTCTAGTTATAATGACACTCAAAAACGAATCTTACAGCATCTCTTTTATAAGAATCAGGCTACAATTGCGGAGTTATCAAAAGTTACGGGCATTCACGAAAATAATGTGCGGCTTTATATAAATCAATTCTTAGAAAATGAAAAAATCTTGAACCGGTTGAGTGAAAAAAAGCGAGATAAAAATGCGAAATATGCTTTTAAGAAACTCTAAACACATTTTAAGCAATGCGCTATTTTTTATTTAAAATACTGCAAATCAATTGTTTGAATTCTGTAAGCAATGTTTAATCCAAAATAAGCAATACAAAAAATGAAAAGTTGTGAACTCCAAGACTTCACCCCCAACTCCGACATCAATTGGAGCCAATCCATTCCTGAAATTGACCAACAGCTTTACAAAAAGTACAACTTGAGTGAGGAAGAGATTGCGTTTATAGAGCGTATGATTAAGCCGATGAGTTAATTGTTAATGGATAATGGTAAATTGTTAATTATGAAAAAAGTGAACCCATAAAGGATAAAAGTTTTGCATTTGCTGTTCGAGTGGTGAAAGCATACAAAATCATCTCATCAGATAAAAAGGAATTTGTGATGAGTAAACAATTGCTTCGTTCTGGCACAGGCTGCCAAAGTAATCTTAAACCGAGTAGATGCCGAAAAACAATTTATGGGTTTAACGACTTTTCCGGGCAAACAGCCGCATTTAAAAGATGTAGTAATTGCTAAAAACTATCACTAACCAGCAGCTTTTTCCTGCTCGGGCATCCGAAATTTAATAATCATCGATGAGATGATGGTGAGTCCGCCGATCAGGTAAATGGCGTATTCCACACCAAAAGCATCGGCGGTAATACCCGAAATTACTGCCCCAAACGCATATCCTAAGTCTCGCCATAAACGAAAAGTGCCGATGCTTTCGGCCCTTTGAAGCGGACTTGTCGCGTGCGCAATGGTCGATAAAAACGTTGGGTAAACCAAGGCTGTACCTAGTCCCAAAATAGCAGATATGGAAGCCAATACGTAAAAATCAGAGCTAAATGGGATGAATAAAATTGCCAAACCCTGAAGCAACATTCCCCAAAATAGCATTGATTTTCTTGAATAATGGTCAGACATTTTTCCAGTAAACAACTGCCCTATGCCCCATACACTCGGATAAATCGCGGTAATAATTCCAATATTTGCGTTATCGAAATTCATAGCAAACAACAGTATAGGCAGCAGTCCCCATATCATTCCGTCGTTGAGATTATTAACCAAGCCCGCTTGAGTAACCGAACTAAGGGTTTTGTCTTTAAATGTCGTTTGTAAAAACACATTATCGAGTTGAACACTTGTATCACTTGCACTTTCTTTATTCACAAATATCCGGGTATCTTTTACCCAAAAAACTGTGGTGAAGAGACCGAGAAAAGAGAGTACTATGCCTAAATAAAATGGGTAAGGCGTAACTCCGTACCTGTTTGCAATAATGCCCGTTAAAAAAGCAACCAAACCAACAGAAAAATAACCGGCAAATTCGTTTAAGCCCATGGCGAAACCTCGATCTTTTTCCCCAACCAAATCAATCTTCATTACTACCGTACTACTCCAAGTGAAGCCTTGACTAACGCCCAAAAGGACGTTTGCAAAGATGACAAAGTTCCAACTCGGGGCGTACATTAGCATAAATGGGATGGGTACAGCGATAATCCAACCGGCAATGAGCAAATTTTTTCTGCCATATGTATTGGCTAATCTCCCGGTATAGTAATTGGCAATTGCTTTAGTAATTCCAAAGGCGGTGATGAATGAGAGAATGGCTGTTTTCGAGGCGATGCCAAATTCTAGCTCGGCAAACTGAGGAATAATGCTTCGTTCCATGCCAATCATGCCACCTACAAAAGCATTGACGATAACCAATAAGGTAAATTGTTTCCAATTCTCCCGAAGTCCGAGTTTAATATTCTCCGTGTTCAAATTTGGTCTTTTAGCGTTGCCAATAGGGCTTCTAAGTGCTGTTGATTAATTCACATCCCAATTTGGTTTTGGGAGTATATCCCAAAATGCACCAGTAATCAAAGTTTGTATTTACTTTGAGCGATATATCACTCCCGGAGAGGCCTGAGCCTTGGGGTAAATGAGAATATCGGCAATGCTTACGCGATCGGGAACGTTCACTACGTAGTTGATCGTATCGGCGATATCTTCTGGCAGCAGGGGCTGGTAGCCTTCGTATACTTTTTTAGCCCTTTCCAGGTCTCCTTTAAAACGAACCTCCGAAAATTCAGTTTCCACTGCACCGGGGGCGATGTTGGTAACCTTAATTCCAAACTCTGTGAGCTCCAAGCGCATACCCTCACTTATGGCTTCCACCGATTTTTTTGAAGCGCAATAGACCACGCCATTGATGTACGTCTGTTTTCCGGCAATCGAACTAAGATTGATGATGTGACCCTTTTTTCTTTCAACCATCATTGGGATGATGGCCCTTGACACATAGAGCAAACCTTTGACATTTCCGTCAATCATGGCGTCCCAATCGTCTACATCGGAAGTCTGTAGACTTGCTAGGCCATGTGCATTGCCCGCGCTATTTACCAAAACATCAATGTTTTTCCACTCCGGCGATAGTGAAGCAATTTGACTTTCAACTTCGTTTCGATTACGAACATCGAAAATAAGTATTTTCACAAGACTTGACTTTGGTAAAAGCGACTTCAGCGCTTCCAGTCTATCCAACCGGCGGCCACACAGAATTAGGTTGTAGCCACCTTCGGCCAACTTTATAGCCGTAGCTCTTCCGATACCCGAAGATGCGCCTGTGATAAATGCTATTTTCGACATAGATTTATGGAGATTGTAATGAAAGACATCGCTTCAAATACCGGTTTTGGGCCTTGCAAATCAGCGGAGCAAAGGGTGTATGCCTGGTTGTGTCTACAAGTCGAATTTTATTCCTTGCGCCAGAGGCACGGATCTTCCGTAGTTGATGGTATTCGTTTGACGGCGCATATAAATTTTCCAAGCGTCGGAGCCGGATTCACGACCGCCGCCGGTTTCTTTTTCGCCTCCGAAAGCTCCACCAATTTCCGCTCCTGAGGTGCCAATATTCACATTAGCGATACCGCAGTCGCTCCCTGCAGCGCTAAGAAACTGCTCAGACTCGCGCAGGTCGTTGGTCATAATGGTTGAGGACAGACCTTGAGGAACGCCATTTTGCAGCTCAATTGCCTCGTCAATCGATTCGTAAGTCATGATGTATAGAATCGGGGCAAAGGTTTCTTTCTGCACAAAGGCTTGATGGTTTTGGGCTTCGATAATACAAGGTTTTACGTAACATCCGCTTTCGTATCCCGCACCTTCGAGTACGCCACCTTCTACCAGAATGGTGTTACCAGCGGCTTTTGCTTCTTCAATAGTCTGTAGATAATTAGAAACAGCATCTTTATCAATCAGCGGCCCCATGTGATTATTTTCGTCAAGAGGATTGCCGATGCGAACTTGCTTGTATGCATTCACAATTGCTTCCTTGTATTTTTCGTATACACTTGTGTGGATAATCAAACGACGCGTGGAAGTACATCGCTGGCCGGCGGTTCCTACAGCACCGAAAACGGCCGCCGTAAGAGTGACCTTCATGTCGGCAGAAGGCGTAATTATCATAGCGTTATTGCCACCCAATTCCAGAAGCGTTTTTCCGAAGCGCTCGGCAACGGTCTGACCAACAATCCTTCCCATACGAGTAGATCCTGTAGCGGAGATTAGCGCCACACGATGATCTTTGGTCATCAATTCTCCCACCTTATAATCGCCGGTAATTAGGCATGATATACCTGCTGGCAAACCTTCTTCTTGCAAAATTTCGGCAATAATATTTTGGCAGGCTATGCTACACATTGGTGTTTTTTCCGAACCCTTCCAAATACAGACGTCTCCACATACCCATGCTAAAGCTGTATTCCAGCTCCATACGGCAACGGGAAAGTTAAAGGCCGAAATAATACCCACAATTCCCAGTGGATGGTACTGCTCGTACATACGATGCGAAGGGCGTTCGCTGTGCATGGTTAATCCGTAGAGCTGACGAGAAAGTCCGACGGCAAATTCACAAATGTCGATCATTTCCTGAACTTCGCCTAGGCCTTCTTGAAGACTTTTCCCCATTTCGTAAGAAACCAGAGCGCCTAGAGCAGCTTTCTTTTCACGCAGGCGATCACCAAATTTACGTACCATATCGCCACGAACTGGGGCTGGGGTAGTGCGCCAAACTGCAAAAGCCTCAAGCGCTGCATTCACTACCTCCTCATAATCCTGTTGAGTGGTAGAGCTCGTGGAGCCTATTTTTTTAGCATCAACGGGGGAAAAACTATGTATTTTATTTCCTGAGCCAAAAAATCTTCCACCCACGGCAGTGCCTTGATTTTCAGAATTTAACCCAAGAGATTGTAGAATATTTTCAATTTGCATATCGATAATTTTAGATGGACAAAGGTAGGACTTTATAGAACACCTAACAAAAGATTCCCTTATTATCTCATGCTAAGTTCAAAGCAAATGATATCAAAAAAACCACCAGACAAGCTTTTGCTTTAGGTGGTTTTTTTATAGCCACATTGATGTAATACTATTTGGCGCTTTCTGACAAAGATTCTCAAACACGCTTTTAGAACATTCGTGCTAACGGAGTTCTGTTTAAAAAAAACCTTCGCGAAAAATTAAACTCTTAGGCTTTTCCCTTCAGCATCAAATTCCAGTACATGTACGGCAGTGCGTATTTTTTCAGCAGCCACATGCTGTATTTTTCCTTTGTGGTATCTACAAACGTGGAAATTAGAGGGTCGCTCATGCGCTTATTGCCGTAGCCAAACTCTGCCAGAACCATTTTGCCGTAGCCAGTAACCAAGGGACACGAGGAATAACCTTGATAGCCCTCGTTGTCTGCAGGTTGTCCGGCGAGGACCTTAAAAATATTGTCTACAACTACCGGAGCTTGCTTGCGAACTGCAGCGCCCGTTTTTGCTGTTGGCAAAGCCGCAACATCACCCAAAGCAAAAACATTAGGGAAGTCTGGATTCTGCATGCTATGAATATTCACATTAGCCCATCCCACATTCGGACCTTCTTTATGTGCAATGGGAGAATCGCGGACAAATTGCGGGGCTCGCTGAGGTGGAGCTAAATGCAGCATGTCGTACCTCATAACAATGGTAGCCTCTCCAACAATTTCTTCACCGATACTTTGCTTGTCGTTTATCGCTATACAATTACTATCGTCGGTAGTAGTAATTTTAAAGTACACTTTTTTCTCAATCGGGTCTATTTTGGTGATGTTGTGAAAAAACTTCACGGTAATCCCGTGACGATTGATGACGTTCATCAATGCGGGCAAAAACTCTTTCACACCGAACACCACGGAACCTGGGGTGGCAAAAACGATATTTGTTTCGTCGGCGACCCTGGTGTTTTTAAATAGTTCAGCCGCCAAATACATGATTTTTTGCGGTGCTCCTCCACATTTTATCGGAGTAGCTGCCTGCGTAAATATGGCATTTCCTCCTCGGAATTCTTTGAGTACTTGTCGTGTATATTCAGGGTCAATATAATTGGAACAAACCCCTCCCTTCCCCATAGCCTCTTTCAAGCCTTCAATTCCCTCGAGATGCATTTCCACACCTGGAGCTACTACCAGTACATCGTAGGTAATTCGCTCTCCGTTATCCAAGGTCAAAGCGTTTTCTTCCGGGTGTAATTGATGCACCTTCTGCTGAATCCACTTTGCGCCTTCGGGGATTAAATCCTTTTGATCGCGGCGGGTATCGCTCATTTCAAACGTATCAGCGCCCACTAATGTCCAAGCTGGTTGATACCAATGATCCTTCGAGGGGTCAATAATGGCTATATCTAGCTTCGCATTTTTCTTTAACAACTGCGCGGCAACGGTAATTCCTGCTGTGCCGGCGCCTATAATGGTAACACTGTGATGCGACATAATTCTAAGAGGTTAATTGTTGATGGGCTAAATTATGCCCTTTCCACATCGAATACTATGACTTATGTCACACAAGATAAAAGCGCATATTAGCTCCGCAAAATATGTTTTTTTAAGGCTTTGTTTTTGGCCTCAAAGCTTACCTTTGCGTTCCAATTTAAAATTAGAACAAATAAGGATTATGAAGCGAATATTTTCCATAGCATTATTAAGTGCGCTCGTAATGAGTTGCCAACCAAACACCCAAAACAATGAAGACGCTGAGCGCGGAAAACAAATCATAACGACAACCTCGTTGTTGCGCGATATGGTAGAAAACCTCGTTGACGATTCGTACGATGTTCAGTCTTTGATGGGCAAAGGGGTTGATCCTCACTTGTATATGCCTACGCGTAAAGACATTCAGCGTTTACGCGCAGCCGATGTCGTAGTCTTTAACGGTTTACACTTGGAAGGTAGAATGGGTGAAATTCGCGAACAACTTATGAAGAACTCCGCTGTAATTACGGCTTCCGAGCTTTTCGACAAGAATAGATTGATTAACTCCACAGAATACGAAGATGCTCATGATCCGCACTTTTGGTTTGATTTGACCATGTGGATTGACGCTGCAGCACATGTTCGCAATGAGTTAACCAAACTTTATCCTTCTGACTCTGCTCTGTTTCACAATAATTTTGATAGCTACGCAATGGAGGTCAAACTGCTTTATCGCGAAGCCATTCAACAATTGAGTCAAATTCCTGAGGAGCGTCGCGAGATCATCACCTCACACGATGCGTTGTCGTATTTTGCTCGGACATTCGATTTTAAAGTCAACAGCTTGCAAGGCTCTAGTACGTCTGCTGAATTTGGTGTTCGTGACATCAAAGAAATGGTTGATCACATCATTGCCAATCAAATTCCCGCCATTTTTCCTGAAAACATCACTTCCGATCAAGCTTTGCAAGCTTTGGTACAGGGCTGTGAAAAACGTGGATACACCTTGAAAATTGCTGATGAATTGTATTCAGATGCTCTGGGAGATGGTGAGGCCGAAACCTTCATCGGAATGTTTCGCAGCAATGTGCAAACTATTGTAGAAGCCTTGAAGTAAAAATCTGTTCACGCTTAGAAAAGTTGGGCAGAAGCCTACTACCTAAGCAACCAAGAAGCATCTAATGTTAGATCCTAATTTCCAGTTTGTTTTAATCGGAATTATTCTCCTAAGTGCCACGGCATCGTTGGTTGGGACCTATAATTTCTTTCAAAAGCAAGCCTTAGTAGGAGAAACTATTGCCCACGCAATGTTGCCCGGGGTAGTCATTGCATTCATGATAAGTGGGGTAAAAAATCCTTGGGTATTGCTCTTGGGTGCTGGAATTAGCGGATGGTTATCGGTATTATTCATTGAGTGGATAAAACGCGAAACCCGCATCAAAGCCGATGCAGCTATGGCTATTTCTCTGACCTTTTTCTTCGGAATAGGCGTGCTGTTGATGGTTCGTTTGCAACAGATGGAGGTGGGCAACCAGTCGGGAATCGATCATTATCTATTCGGTAAAGCCGCGGCGATGACCCGAGAAGACGGCCGAATGTTTCTGATTACTGCCTTAACCGTTTTGAGTATCATGCTTGCGCATCATCGGCATATCAAACTGGTATGCTTCAATCGTGACTATGCTCAATCGCTGGGTGTTCCTGTAAAGAAAATAGACATCTACTTGTCATTTATGACAATTTTAGTCATTGCAACCGGAATAAAGGCTGCGGGCATAATTCTCATGGCGGCACTCGTAATAGCTCCGGCGGCAACGGCGAGTTTTTGGACCAACAAATATGGTTTGTTTTTATTTATTGCTGTGGCCGTTGGTGCGGTTGGCGGAATAAGCGGCGTCACAGCCTCTTACTTTATCAGTGGAATGCCTACTGGTCCCTGGATCATCGTTTTTCTCTTCATGTTTAGTTTAATATCTATGCTTTTTGCACCAAGAAAAGGGTACATACCTAGGCTTATGAGGAGGGCAGCAGCGCGTAAAAAAATTCGCGTGGAGAATTTACTAAAAAGCATTTACTACGAATTCTATCGCCAGCCAAACAGGAGTAGGGTTTTGCGATTTTCTACGTGGTCTGCTACCGAACGTGAATTACTTCCATACTTAGTACGAGAGGGTTTGGTAGAACGAGCGGGCTCACAGCAGGGAACTTTGTCGCACAAGGGGTATAGCGAAGGCAAGCGCATCTATAGACTCCACTGTTTGTGGGAAATATATCTCTGGAGAAAAATGAATATAAGCGCCGAAAGCACACACAGCGACGCTGAATATATCGAGCACATCATTACTCCAGAAGTTGAAAAAATGATTATGAACGACCTTGGATACTGTGAGCGATTTGAGCCTTTGGCGGAAATCCACGAGTATTTAAGCAAGGAAGATACACATGCTCATGTCTGACGCGCTGATCATCATTTCCGTGGGCTTTTTAGTGGCTGTAAATGCCGGAGTAGCGGGATCGTTTATGGTGCTACGCAAACTATCCATGATTGGTGATGCGATTTCACACGCGGTTTTACCAGGAATCATTATTGCTTATCTCATTGCCGGACAGCGAGAGAACTTTTTTTTCCTCGCCGGAGCCGCGCTTATGGGTGTGGTGGTAACGCTCATGATAGAGTGGTTTAACAAAAAGGGACGGCTGCCGACAGACGCTTCGATTGGACTATCTTTCACCTTTCTATTTGCCGTAGGAATCATTCTCATCAGCGCGTATACAGATTCGGTAGATATTGATGCCGAATGTGTACTGTTTGGGGAAATAGCCTTGGTTCCGTTTTACACTTACACTGTATTTGGATACGAAATTGGAACGAAAGCACTTTGGGACAATCTTTTTATTTTAGCTTTAATCATTGTTTTTGTGCTGGCTATGTATCGTCCATTAGCCATTACCAGCTTTAACGAAGAGTACGGACAAAGCATTGGTATTCGTACCCGAAGCATCCGTTTACTCTTGATGGTGATGGTGAGTTTAACCACTGTATTTGCTTTTGAGAGTGTGGGGGCAATACTGGTAGTTGCCTTTTTGGTAATTCCACCGGCTACAGCCTTGTTGATTTCCCGCAGACTACACCACATGCTCCTAATAACCGTACTACTAGCTTTTTTCAGCGCTGTTGGCGGTTTTTTTCTGGCCGAACTCATTGATGGAAGTATTGCAGGGGCTATGAGTGTAGTATCTGGACTATTATTCATTGGGGTGGTTTTTGGTAAGAAATTTATTCAAGGTCCAAAAAAGATTCTATCACCGCATCAAGGTGTTTTAAAATAAATTAATTTTCAATTTACGTGCGCTTGGTTATTCGTTATAACTTTGTGACATGCTGCGCACTATCTTTTTCAAGGAAATCGACAACAGTCCGCTGATTGTTTTCCGTTGGATGTTTGGTTTGCTTATTTTTCTAGAATCGGCCGGAGCTATTGCTACTGGCTGGGTGCGTGAAAATATGGTTGAGCCAAGCTTTTCTTTTACCTTTATCGGTTTTGAGTTTTTCAACGAGGTTCTTCTAGGGCCACAGATGTACGCCTTCTACGCCCTAATGTCGGTGTTTGGTATTATGGTTATGGTTGGTTACCGGTATCGCTTGGCGATGGTGTGTTTTAGTATCATGTGGACCATCACCTATTTGATGCAAAAGACCTCGTACAACAATCACTACTATTTACTGGTGTTATTGAGTTGGTGGATGTGTTTACTTCCTGCTAATCGTTACGCGAGTTTGGACGTAAAACAAGGGCGTGTGAAGCCAGAATTCAATATGCACTCTTGGCATAGGTGGTCGTTGGTTGCGCTTATGGCAATTGCGTATATCTACGGGAGTATTGCAAAAATTTATCCCGATTGGCTGGAAGCTACCTTCATTCGCCGAGCATTTACACACCGCTACCAAACACCTTGGATTGCCGATATATTTAATGCAAACTGGTTTCACTATTTCATAAGCTACACCGGAATTTTGTTTGATTTGCTAATCGTTCCCGCATTGTTGTGGAGACGAACCAGATGGATTGCTGTGGTGGCGTCATTCTTTTTCCATATTTTTAATTCTGCGGTTTTCCATATTGGTATTTTTCCCTACCTATCTTTAGCCTTTCTAGTCTTTTTCTTTCCCTCGACCTCTATCCGGGCTTTTTGGCTTTCTTCTAAGCCTCTTCGACTCAATCAAACCGTTCGCTACCCAAAATATGCTGGGAGAATTGTAGTGGGGGTGGTTTTTTTTCTAATGATAAATATTGCCTTACCACTTCGGCATCACTGGATAGACAGCAATGTGTTTTGGACCGAGGAAGGCCACCGAATGAGCTGGAGGATGATGTTGCGTTCAAAATCAGGATACATTAGCTATACTGTGAAAAACGCTGAAAATGGCGATTACATTCCCGTAAAACTCAACGACTACCTCACCGAAAAGCAAATACGAACACTCCCAACCCACCCTGATATGATTTGGCAATTTGCACAGCATCTCAAACGCAAATTTCAAGAAGAAGATTTAGCTGTTGAAATATACGCTAACGCACACGTGGGTTTAAACGGACGGGCATATTCGGCATTTACAGACCCTTCGATAGATTTAGCTGCCGAGCCATGGGATCATTTTCGAGCAAAACGCTGGTTGACGAATTTTGAGTTTGAAAAAAGTGTGGGGGAGGTTTTAAAAGAAAAGCTTTTCTCAAAAGAAGGCAAATGAAAAAAGGCCGCAAGTTAACCTGCGGCCTTTTAACTTTCTATCTATTCGATTAGTTTCTCACTTGTGCATATTTTATGTCGAAGCGGTCTAAGTTCATTACTTTGTTCCAAGCTTTGGCAAAGTCACGTACAAATTTCTCTTGCGCGTCGTTTGCGGCATAAACTTCAGCCAACGCTCTAAGTTCGGAGTTTGAACCGAAAATTAAATCGGCGCGTGTGGCGGTCCATTTTACCTGACCAGTAGAACGATCTTTGCCTTCAAAAACTTCTTGATCGTCGTTGATAGAGGTCCACACCATACGCATATCCAACAAATTAACGAAAAAGTCGTTGGTTAATGCATTGGTATTGGCGGTAAAAATACCGTGATTTGAACCGTTGTAGTTTGTTCCCAAAGTACGCATTCCTCCAAGTAAAACCGTCATTTCTGGAGCGCTTAGCGTTAGTAATTGTGCTCTGTCTACCAACAATTCTTCGGTAGAAAAGGTGTATTGAGTTTTTAGATAATTTCTAAAACCATCCGCTTCCGGCTCTAGCAGCGCGATCGACTCAACATCAGTTTGTTCTTGTGTAGCGTCGTTTCTGCCAGGAGTAAACGGAACAACTATTTCAACTCCAGCGTTCTTTGCAGCCATTTCAACCCCAACGTTACCCGCCAAAACAATAATGTCGGCTACGGAGATTTTTCTGCTTTTTGAAGACGCGTTAAAGTCGCTTTGTATTTTTTCTAAAACCGCCAACACACGCTTTAGTTGAGCAGGATTATTGGCTTCCCAACTGCGCATAGGCTCTAGGCGAATACGTGCACCATTAGCGCCGCCTCTGCGGTCAGACTCACGAAATGTTGCGGCTGATGCCCACGCTGTTGAAACCATGTCTTGGATAGACAATCCTGAATTTGCTATGGTCTTTTTCAGGTTATTGATGTCTTTTTGATTGACAAGCTTATAGTCTACAGCGGGAATAGGGTCTTGCCATATCAAATCCTCTTTTGGTGCCTCAGGCCCTAAGTAAGTAGTACGTGGTCCCATATCGCGGTGGGTCAACTTAAACCAGGCGCGGGCGAAAGCCTCATTAAACTCTTCAGGATTCTCAAGGAATCGACGAGAAATTTTTTCGTAAACAGGGTCGAAACGAAGAGATAAGTCGGTGGTAAGCATGTACGGCTTGTGCTTGTTCTCGGCATCAAAGGCGTCGGGGATAATTTCCTCCGCATCTTTGGCTATCCACTGATGTGCGCCCGCAGGACTTTTCACCAATTCCCACTCGTATTTGAATAAAAACGTTAAATAATCGTGACTCCATTTCGTAGGGGTAGATGTCCAAGTAACCTCTAGTCCGGAGGTAAAAGCATCGGGTCCTTTACCTGATTTGTACGAACTCATCCACCCGAAACCTTGATCTTCAATGGGTGATGCTTCGGGTTCCGGGCCTACGTATGCTTCTTCGCCCATACCGTGTGTTTTTCCTAGGGTATGACCACCAGCGATAAGGGCAACTGTTTCTTCGTCATTCATTCCCATTCTGCCAAATGTTTCGCGAATATCGATAGCTGCTAGTACCGGATCTGGGTTTCCGTTAGGTCCTTCTGGGTTTACATAAATCAAACCCATTTGAACAGCCGCAAGGGGACGTTCTAGCTCACGATCACCGGAATAACGTTTGTCGTCGAGCCACTTACTCTCGGGTCCCCAATACACATCGCTTTCGGGCTCCCACACGTCTTCGCGTCCGCCGGCAAATCCGTAGGTTTCAAAACCCATTGATTCCAGGGCAACGTTACCCGCTAAAATCATTAAATCGGCCCAGGAAATTTGCTGACCATACTTCTGCTTAATCGGCCACAATAATCTACGCGCCTTATCGAGGTTAGCATTATCAGGCCAACTATTAATAGGCGCAAATCGCTGCTGACCAGCTCTTGATCCTCCACGGCCATCACCTGAGCGGTACGTACCTGCACTGTGCCATGCCATACGAATAAATAACCCCCCGTAATGACCAAAATCTGCCGGCCACCATTCTTGCGAATCCGTCATTAAGTCTCTCAAGTCCTTCTTGATTGCCTCATAATCGAGTTTTTGAAACTCCGCTGCATAATTAAAGCTTGGATCCATTGGGTCTGACAAAGCGGAATGCTGACGCAATACAGATAGATTTAATTGATTAGGCCACCATTCGCGATTAGACTTCGGACGCAAACTTGAATTGGCAGAGGCACCACTGGTGGATGCTTCGGCAGCTTGAGTACCAGACATTTCGTGTCCGGAACCTTTCATTCCGGTAACCGGACATACGCCTTGAACGGATGGGGGCGACTGCGCCCATAGAATGCCGCTAAATAATAAGCCGGCAAGCAAAGTTGTCTTTTTCATATTTAGGAATTTTAGATATTAGTTTTAACTTCGACAAAGATATTGGAAGAAACAAGCACGTGTGTCTATAATAAGTTTTATCTATGATTGCATAGAGCTAAATATATTCTGGCTTCGCAAAGCCAACCAATGTGGGTAAGTGTAAAAACCAAATGCTCGGTCAAGCACAACTTATCCCGCCTTTCGGGATTTGGTTTTTGCCAATGCTGAAATCCAACGCTAACAAACCAAAAGAGCTTACCCCTGCCCACCCACGACAAAACCGTGAACATTTACACTACCAGACAATGTGTTT
>REDE01000156.1 GCA_007693635.1 Flavobacteriales bacterium
AACCAGGGAGCGATGTTAAATCATCGCTCCTAATTTTTCTCGGTCAGTAATGATTTAAAAAATGGAATGACATCTATCATGGGATGAGTATTAACTTTGATTCAGGCGGTCATAAGTTAAAGCTCTATATTGAAGGTCAAAAGCACATCTGGAAGAGTTATACAATAATTGGGTTTCCAAAAAAAGGCAATGAAGAAAACGCTATTAAACACATAGCGCCAAATGAATTTAAAAATACCAGCTTTGGTAGTAATTTCAGATTTAATAAAGATTGGCATGCATTTGTAACCTTATTACAATGGGATAAAAAAGAAGAAAGAGCAAAACTTTTTGACCCCATCGAAAGGAAAAACAACCTTGACTACATAGTCAACACTGTGGTTGGGTTGGTTAAAGAATTTAAGCAGTGATGGGTATAAACTTTGAATCTCAACCAATTTACTCGTCATTGACGAGCAAATTGAAGTATTGCTTTTTGGTAATGTGAGCTTTCAGATCCCACCAAATCACAACCAAATCCCCCTCAAGCTAAATACACCCCACGCGCTGCGCCCGCGATTGCAGCGGAAAGCCCGCAGGCTAAAACGCTAATGTACGCCAGCTGCCAAGAGCGACCTTAGAAGCTCCTTGGCAGCTGTTGCGGACATAGCGGTTTTAGCCGAGGACTTGGAGCGGAAAGCGCGATTAGGCGCCATGATGATTATTGCGTAAACGGAAAATGAATACATGCTTTGAATTTGAAAGCTCGATAGGGCTAAAGGATTAAAAAAAGATGTCGTATGTGGGTGGACTTTAGGCTGCTTAATGCGATTTTTAAGATGGAAGAGATGCGTGTGAAGCTTGAAAATTTATTGTAAATCGCTGAAATTTAGTCAAAAACAGTTTTTTGCTGTTTTTGTCGTTTTTAAAATGTCTTAACATTTGGAACAATACTTTTGCCGTGAGTTTTACTTACTAAACTAAAAGTAAGCCTTAAATGGAGCATCTTCTAAAAAGTGTTAATATTATTGTCGACGAACATACGTTTGTCAAAGATCCTTCAAGCAGTGCCTTGGGGCAAATGCTGGTGAGGGAAGGTGTGGACTTGATGTTGGAATTGGGGTTGGAGGGCTTTACTTTTAGGAAACTGGCCGAAAAGGTTGATAGTACGGAAGGCGCGGTGTATCGATATTTTGAAAACAAGCATAAATTTTTCCTCTATCTTTACAACTGGTATTGGAATTATATGGATTACCGCCTGCGTTTTAGTATCAATAATCTGAACAATCCTGATGACAAACTCAGCAGAGTTGTTGCTATTCTTACCGATGAGGATTTTGATGAACAACACCAAAATCTGAATTTGGCTAATTTGCACGCCTTAGTTATTCAGGAAGCTCCTAAGGCATTTTTAACAAAGCATGTGGGTAAAGAGTATTCGCAGGGGGTTTTTAAGAGTTTTCAGAATTTTGTTGATATTTTCGCCAATATAATTTCTGAATTGAATTCTGACTTCAAACACCCTACGGCTTTGTCTATTTCGATTATTGATTCGATTTACCAGCAACACTACTACAGGCAACATGTACCGGCATTGACCGATTTGTCTGCCAATGAGGCCAAAGACTTTTTCATTCGACTGATAAAAAAAAGCATTGATAAATGAACAGAGAAACTTACATTGTTCCGGTAAAAAGACTTTGGGCACTGCTCATTGAAGAGCGAAAAAGTATTTACCCCATATTTTTCTACGCAATTCTTAACGGTATTATCATTCTGGCTTTACCCTTAGGTATTCAGGCAATATTGAATTTTATTTTGGGGGGGAGAATCAGTACCTCTTGGGTTCTACTTGTATTTTTGGTTACAATGGCCTTGGCTTTTTCAGGATTTATTCAAATTAGTCAGCTGTATCTGGTGGAGAAGTTGCAGCAGCGAATATTTGCCAAGTCTGCTTTTGAATTTGCCTACCGTATACCGCGTTTCAAGCTGAAGTCTTTATTGGGCAAATATCCGCCTGAGCTTATCAACCGCTTTTTTGATACCATGAACATCCAAAAAGGGGTCGCTAAACTCCTTGTGGATTTGACCACTGCGCTCATACAGATTTTCTTTGGTTTGCTCTTGCTCAGTGTGTACCATCCATTCTTTGTGGCTTTCAGTTTGGTGCTTATAATATTTGTCTACATTTTATTTCGCATTACCAGTCCGAAAGGTATGCAGACGAGTCTTAAGGAATCGAGCTCGAAGTACGAAATGGCCTTTTGGTTAGAAGAGATGGCTCGAACGCTAGGGACTTTTAAATTAGCGGGTTATATCGATTTGCCTCAACAAAAGGTTGATAAGCTTGCGGGGAATTATATCATGAATCGCCAGGCACACTTCCGTGTTCTTATTCAGCAGTACATTATTATGATTACCTTCAAAGTACTAATTGTAGGTACGCTTTTGGTAACGGGTAGTTTGTTGTTGATAAACGAGGAAATCAGCGTAGGACAGTTTGTTGCTGCCGAAGTGATTATCATTTTGGTTTTGGGTTCGATTGAAAAGATTATTTTGATTCTTGATACCGTTTACGACACCTTGACGGCAACGGAGAAGGTAGGTCAAATTTTCGATATTGAATTGGAGAAGCAGTCTGGTAAGCAAGTTGAGGAGACGCATCCGTTTAAGATTGAATTCCGCGATGTATCTTTTACGTATCCAAATACTGAAGCTGAGGTGTTGAGTGGTATTAATTTGGTTATACCTTCCGGTCAGAAAGTTGTTATCACAGGACCAAATGGCTCGGGAAAATCAACTCTACTTCACCTAATTGGCGGTCTATATGATTCGTTCAAAGGGAAGATTTTTATCAATGATACGGATCTTAACCTGTTTAATCTAAAAGCTTTGCGAGCTAAAATCGCCGATAGTAAATCGCATCAGAATATCTTTCGTGGTACTCTGAGGGAAAATATTACGATGGGTGCGCCCGATGGCTATGGTGTTGGATTGAAAAAAATATTGAAAATCACCAAGTTGGATGATTATGTCAAAACCTTGCAGGATGGTGAGGAAACAATGATGTTGCCAGAAGGGATGATGATACCATCGGATATTGTACGTAAGATAATTTTAGCACGATCGATATTTATGCAACCTTACTTGTTGCTTTTGGAGTCATCAATCATTAGTCTGAAAGGTCAAGAAAAGGGTCGCATGGTGGAGTTTGTCTTTAGCCAGCCATACACCGTAATTGCGGTCTCGAATGACGACGTTATTCTTCAAAAGGCTGAGCGTATTTTGGTGCAAGAGGACGGGCAGATCGTTTTTGACGGTGACTATAAAACATTTAAAGCAAGATAGGTTATGTTAAAAGTCTCGCGTAAAGCAAAAATCGAAAAAGACTTCAAGCTCAGTCGTTATGCCAGTTACCGTATGACGGTTGTGGGCAGTCAGGCTAAGCGACAGGTTAATATTCTTTATGGAATCGGCATCTTTTTCTTGTTGTTCATCTTTTTACCTTGGACGCAAAACACTCGTGGTCGAGGACGATTGATTGCACTTGAGCCAGAGAAGCGTCCGCAGACGATTCATAGTATTATTGCTGGTCGAATTGAAAATTGGTTCGTTTCGGAGGGGGATTTTGTTCGTAAAGGCGATACAATACTGTTTCTTTCTGAGATTGTGGACCAGTTTATGGATCCTCAGCTCCTGGATCGTACCCAAAAGCAGATTGATGCTAAAGGTTTTTCGGTTACGGCTTACAACCAAAAAATCATTGCTTTACAGAGACAAATCGAAGCCCTAACTATTGAGCAAAGGTACCGACTTGAGCAAGCGCGAAACCGTGTCATTCAAGCCGAACTTAAAGTTAAGTCGGATAGTATTTCATTTGAAGCTGCAAAAGTAAACTTTGAAATCGCCAAAAAGCAGTTAGTTCGTTCGGAGAGTCTTGTTGAGGATGGCTTACAATCGCTGACCCAGCTCGAGAACAGGAAGAATACCTTTCAGCGTGAGCAAGTTCAAATCATTGCTGCGGAAAACGATTTGTTAAGCAGTGTTAATGGTTTGTTAAACGCCAAGATTGAATTAAATTCCGTTCAAGTCGATTTCGATAATCGATTGGCCAAAGCGGAATCTGACCTTTTCACTGCAAAATCATCCATGTTTGAAACGGAAATCGATTTGACCAAGCTGGAGAATCAATATTCGAATTTTAAGGTACGGGCGGGTAATTACTATGTAGTGGCGCCTCAAGACGGGTACATTACTCAGGCCATTCAGGTTGGTATTGGTGAAACCATTGAGCGAGGGGCCAAAATCGCCAGTATTTTACCTTCAAAGTATCAATTAGCTGCCGAAATTTTTATCGATCCAATCGATCTTCCGTTAATACAAATTGGCAATAAAGTTCGGTTTATTTTCGACGGATGGCCTGCGATCGTTTTTAGTGGATGGCCACAAGTGAGTAATGGTACCTTTGGAGGGAAAGTCCATGCTGTGGATAATTTCACGAGTCCAAACAATAAATACCGCGTGCTAGTAGTTCCTGATCCAGACGAAAAACCTTGGCCAGAACCACTGCGAATAGGTACAGGTGCAAACGGAATTTTATTGTTCAACGATGTTCCCATTTGGTACGAGATATGGCGTCAGTTAAACGGCTTCCCGCCAGACTTTTACGAGCTTGATTTTGGTGCGATATACAAGAAAAAATAGACAGCATGTCAAAATTCCGGTTTGTAACCCTTGCTTTTCTTTTTCCGTTGTGGACGATGGCACAGTCGGAGACTTTGGATTGGAACACCTTTACACGTTGGATAGGTGAATATCATCCTATTGCGGCTCAGGCTCAGCTTACGGCTGATATCGGTCGGGCTACAGTTCGGTCGGCGAGGGGAGGTTTTGACCCAGTGGCCTATGCCTCAAGAAACCAGAAGGTTTACAATGAAATATCGTATTATCAGCGCGAGATGATGGGCGTAGATATCCCAACGCACGGAGGGGTATCTTTTCACGGAAATTTTGAACGAAATTCAGGTACGTATCTCAATCCAGAAAAATTTGTCCCCTCTGCAGGTCTATTCTCCGCGGGTGTTCGCGTAAACGTTGGACAAGGTCTGCTTATTGATGAGCGTAGGCGAGCATTATGGCAGGCCAAGGCTTTCCGTGAGCAAACTCTCGAACAGCAACGTCTTCAGTTGAATAATCTTTATCTCGACGCGGCCAATGTCTATTGGGAATGGTCGGCGGCAAATGAAAATTATAGTGCACTAGAGCGTGGATTGGCCGTTTCGATGGAGCGATTTGAGGGCGTTCGCAGTAGCTTCCAAGTTGGGGAACTTCCGGCCATTGATACCATTGAAGCCTATGCGCAAATGCAGAGTATATTGTTTAGACTTCGTGACCAAGAGAATATTTTGTTTAACTTAAAACAGCAAGTCGCAACTTTTCTCTGGGATGAAGAAGGAATGCCTTTAGAGTTGAATGACAATGTTGTCCCACAGCCTTTGGATACTCCCTTTGACCTATCATTAGAGTCCCCTTATGAAGGAGTCAATAGTCATCCCGCGCTGCAGTCACTGGATAGGCAATTGGAAATTCTAAACATCGAGCGCCGATGGAAATCCGAGCAATTGCGGCCAGTTTTGTTCTTGCAATATAACTTTTTAAATGAAACCTTTGGTGGCTTTGAGGGTAATGGTTTCTTCGAAAATAACTACCAATTTGGTGGAGGGTTTGTTTTTCCTTTATTCCTGAGGAAGGAACGTGGCGAACTGAGAATTGCTAAAGCCAAACTTCAGCAGACGGATTTGGAAAGAGAGCTTTTGGAATTAAGGTTGAGAAATACGCTGGAAGCCGAGATAAATAGTCTACGAATTGTCAGCGATCAGGTTTTGATTTTCACCGATAACGTTAAAAACCTCCGAGCGCTTTTGGACGGTGAACAGAGACGTTTCGACATTGGTGAAAGCTCAATATTTCTTTTAAATGCTCGTGAGACTACACTTATCGACGGCATTTTAACTCTTAATCGAACACGTTCACGAGAGAAAATAAACGAGGCGAAAGTCAGACACGCCTCGGGTAATGCTTGGCAGTTTTTACTCCAATAAAGATTTAAGATTTTCCAAAGCGTCTTTCAACTGAGGTAACTCCTTGGACTTGTTTCAATTGGTTAACTACTCGCTCTAAGTGGTTTTTGTCTTCCACCAGGAGTGTGATAAGGCCTTCAAAAACCCCTGCGGATCCGGAAATATTTATGGACTTAATGTTTACGTGAAAATCGTTGGAAATAATCTGTGTTACCTTGTGCACCAAACCAACCGTGTCGATTCCCTTTAAAACCAAAATCACAATGTTATCAGCCGCCTTCTCCATGAGCCATTCGGCTTGAACAATTTTATTGGCGTGCTTTGATTGCAGAGCTAATGCATTGGGGCAGTCGGTTCTATGAACTTTGATTACATTGGAGTTGGTTTGATATCCAAAAACATCATCGCCCGGAATAGGGGAGCAGCACTGAGCCATTTCGTGTGGCAATTCTTCCTGGTTACCAGAAAATTGAATTTTTAGTTTTGTGGGTGATGAAAACTCCTCAACTTCCCGAGCCTGAACAGCTGGGCTACTTGGTGATTTCCTTAGGCGTTTCCGCAGGATACCCATAAATCGATTGGCTTTCTGTGCGGAAAATTCTCGAATGTGGGTATTGTCAATAATGCCTTTTCCTACCTTTTCATAAAGCTGTTGCTCATCGGCTAATCCAAAGTAATTGATAACTTCGTTGATCACTTTTGGAGTAGGCTTGAGTTTTATGAAGTTCATTTTACGAAGAAACACGCGCTTGCCATCTTCAATGATTCGGCGTTTTTCTTGACGTAGATGATGCTTGATTTTCGTCCGAGCTTTGGCAGTGATGCAGTACTGAAGCCATTCTTCCTTCGGTTGCTGAGCGTGGGAGGTCAATACTTCAACTTGATCGCCCGTTTTCAGTTTGTAACTCAATGGTCTGAGTTTCCCGTTTATTTTAGCTCCTAAAGTCTGGTCACCAATATCCGTGTGAATTTCGTACGCAAAATCCAAAGGAAAGGATCCTTGTGGCAATCGAATCATATCACCTTCGGGGGTGAAAACGAAGATTTCCTCAGAAAAGAGATTGAGTTTGAAATCGTCCACAAACTCTTCGGCAGAGGCGACTTTCATTTCTAGAAGTTCTCGAACCTTCACCAACCATTTTTCTAGGTAGGAATCAATAGCTTCACCGTTTTCTTTGTATTTCCAATGCGCTGCATAACCTTGTTCGGCTATTTCATCCATTCGTTTGGAGCGAATTTGAACCTCAATCCAATGACCATCTGGCCCCATTACGGTTATGTGCAGTGATTCATAGCCGTTGCTTTTCGGACTACTTATCCAGTCGCGTAATCGCTTGGGATTTGATCGATAAATATTGGTAATGATGGAGAAAATCTTCCAACAATCCGATTTCTCTCGTTCGGGTGGACTATCAACAATGATTCGAATAGCGAATTTATCGTAGACTTCTTCGAAGCTAACCTTCTGTTCTATCATTTTCTTACGAATAGAAAAAACAGACTTTGTACGTTCTTTGATTATGAAGTCTAGATCGGCCTTATTTAGGTGATCGCGCACTCGTGAAGAGAAAGTCTTTAAATACCTTGTGCGGTCTGCCCGCTCTTCGAGTAGTTTGGATTCAATTTCTCGATAAACTTCCGGTTCAGTATATTTTAATGATAGATCTTCAAGCTCGCTCTTGATATTGTGAAGTCCAAAACGATGGGCTAGGGGGGCGTAGAGGAAGAGTGTCTCCGAAGCGATTTTCCGCTGTTTGTGTGGCGCCATCGAATCCATCGTACGCATGTTGTGGAGTCTGTCGCCCAATTTTATCAATACCACTCTTACATCGTCGGAAATCGTGAGTAAGATTTTACGAAAATTTTCAGCTTGTACAGAAATTTCTTTGTCAAAAATCTCGGATATTTTCGTTAGTCCATCGATAATTCGAGCGATTTCTTCTCCAAAAATCCGGTTGATATCCTCTAGGGTATAGTCGCTGTCTTCCACTACGTCGTGCATCAAGGCTGCAGCAATGGACGTTTTCCCCAAGCCAATTTCACGACTAACCGTAATGGCAACTTCTATAGGATGCAATATATAGGGCTCTCCAGATTTTCGTCGTACGTTTTTATGCGCGTCAACGGCCAAATCAAAGGCGTTGCGTATTATTTTTTTATCTTCTTTGCTGAAATTCCTAACGGATGAACGCAGAAGCGATCGGTATTTGTTGAGAATGATTTTTCGCTCCTCCTCTTCGGAAAGAGACATCCACAAGATGACATTTGCCTTGGAGTCAGGGTGACTTAATTCAGGATGACTTTGGTCTTCCATATTGCATTGAGGTGTTTTGCACTTTCTACAAAGTTACATACGAAGACCCCATTACTCATTGTGTTCTTCGGGAAATTCTTTAGATGCGTTTCATCTGTTCTTTGATCATTCGAACTTGCTCTGCGAACATTTTTTTCTCATCTAGTTTTTTAACCTCAGTCAGTAGAATTTGTGCTTCGCGCTTACGGCGTTTGGTTAGTGCAATACCTGCCAAGTTGAGTTTTGCTAAGGCTTGATCGCTTTTGTTGCGCAACCCAATAGAGAGAGCCTTTTTCAAAAGACCTTCAGATTTACCAACACCGCGCTGACTCTCTAGCATGCCGCTCAGAAGATAATAGTATGCAGCCTGACTTTTTATAAGAGACTTCTCAGGGTTTTTTATTCTACTTAAGGCCTTTTCTGCCTTCTCCGTGTCGTTTTTCCGCAGATACCAAAGCGCCATCACAATGTTCTCATTGCGCAAATAGGTTAAGAAAACTAGAGAAGCTAGTAGTATTAGAGAAATACCGTTGCCAATATTGCCTTGAGCAAATTGATAGATACTCCAAACAAAAATTAAGGCGGTTAAACCAAGACGAATTATTTTATTGAGCATAATATTGCAGTCGAAAATTAAGGCCGCAAAAATAGACGTAATGAGACTTAGAAAAAAACTATTTGATCAAATTCCGGTCAACGAGGCTATAGATTATTTTAGCAGTGAAATTTCACCGCAACGATTAGAGAAATTAACCGTTGTATTGGAAAATCGTTCTCGTTTTATTGTTCCCGTAATGGAGGATTTGTATCAGGAACAAAATGCCGGTGCCATTATTAGAACGGCTGACTGCTGTGGATTTCAGGAGGTTGGAATTATTGAGTTGAATAATACGTATACCCTAGCTCCCGGAATCGCTAAAGGAGCACAAAAGTGGGTTGACACTCGGATTTTTGACGCAGAGAATAGCAATCCAATGATGGAAGCCGTGAATTATTATCGCGAGAATGGATATACACTTGTTGGTGCATGTCCTCATGAAGATGATTTTTCGCCGCAAACGCTTCCTATTGATAAGCCTATAGCGCTTTTTTTCGGTGCGGAAAAGATGGGCTTACACGATGATTTGCGCAGACAGATGGATTCGTATGTCTCAATACCCATGCGGGGATTTACAGAAAGCTACAATGTTTCGGTTAGCGCCGCAATTCTCTTGCAAGCTCTGCGTCAGCGGATGGAGGGAAGTAGTATTGACTTTCGAATACCGTCTGAGGAAAGACAATCTGTACTATTGGAATGGATTATTCGTTCGATGCCAAAGGGTCCGGAAAGACTAAAACGCTGGTTGCCATCTATCGATGATGGCGATTGATAGAAACACAATTGACTGATATTCATCAACTAACGATTGTGCGAATCCGTATCATAATCAGTTTGACGAACGTGAATAGTTTTGTAACTTGCTCAAAATTTCGGACTGTTTACTAACCAACATCTAAGTTCAAGTGTAAATCGCTACACGGGTATGGCTAAGAAGAGGGTGTCAAGTCTACGATTATAAAACTTTGAAAAAATAATTGATTCATATGCGAAAATTTTATCTACCTATGCAATTGACAGGCTTAATCACAATAAGTCTTTTTCTAACTTCGTGTGGAGGCAGTAAGGGAACCGAACAAAGTTCTCAAGAGGCCCAAAGTACTGGCCCAATAATGCAGCCACTACCCCTGACAAGTGAGCGTCAGCAAGAGCTCTACCGGATTGAGTCTGGATTTGCTACGAGTTTAACGGATGTTGAACGATCTTCGGCAATGGAGGTCTACGTTCAATCCTATGATAATTTTCTTTTTCAAGTGAATTACAAAGCCGTGATCGGGCAACAGGTAGTGCGTTTCAATAGCTCACTTGAGCCTCGTAGTATAAACGAGGCCTTTCCATACTCATGGTCTGGAAAAGGAGAGGAGGGGTATATGATCTTGACCTACAGAACAGATACGATTTTCGAAAACCCGGAAACGCCAGTTGGCGATATGGCTTTTCGACCATCGGGAACTACCGAAGAACGAGCAAAAGCCTATTTCGAGATTAAGTACATTCCCCAGGGCACAAGAGATACTTTGAATTATGGATACTGGTCAAACTTCTATTCCGATTATCGACTGCACGGTGTGTGGAACTTAAGCTATGATACCGAGGAGCAGTTTAGTAATCTTCAAGACGTACCGCAAATTATTTTCAACCTAGAAGATTTTTCTATCTCGGGAACGGATGGTTGTAATCGCATCATGGGAGCTTTTAACCAAATAGGCTATAAGATAGACTTCAGCAGACTAGCTCAAACTAAGCGTTTTTGCAACGAGGTTCCAGATTTGCTCCCAGTTTTGGGGCAAATGCGCAGATACCGTATTGAGGGTGACGACTTAATTATCGAATTACCTATGGGACGTGAAATATCATTTCAACGCGAATAGATCGATCTAAATTAATCGAATACCCTTGTCGTCGATGCGAATAATTCGTTGCTTATAGAGTGCGCCAATAGCCTTTTTGAAGACCTTTTTGCTCATGCCTAGGCTTGCGTAAATTTCTTCTGGGGTGCTTTTATCGTGCAGCGGAAGAAATCCATCCTTGCGATCGAGAAGCTCAAGTATTTTTTCGGTACCGGGTTCAACTTTTCGATAACCAAAAGCTTCGAGCGCTAAATCAAGCCCTTTGTCGTCGCGTATTTTTTTTACGTAAGCCTTGAAGGTATCCCCACGTTCGATTTTTCTGAATACCTCGTTCTTGTAAAGCAAACCTTCAAAACGGGCGTTTACCGCCACGCGATACCCCAGCGGACTGCTTCCTATTACAATGCATTCAACCTGGTCTCCGACCTTTAGCACTTCGTCAACTTGACGGTTATTCAGATAACGTTGTATTTTGGTTGTGCCCACAAGTCGACGTGTTACGGGGTCTTCCATAACGTAAACCAAGTACTTTCGTCCTTCTTCTTCAATGCGTGTGTCTTGCAGAGGAATAGGTACAAGCAATTCCTTCGCCAATCCCCAATCGAAAAAAGCTCCAAATTCCGTAATATTATTACAGGTCAGCATTTTCATTTCCCCTTTAATGGCGTGAGGTTTTAAGGTTGTTGCTACCGGACGTTGTTCATTATCGAGGTATACAAATACTTCAATAGCATCACCCTTTTGCAAATCTGGATCTACATAGGCATTGGGAAGCAGGACTTCTTCATGATCTTCATTGATTAAATACCAGCCTTGTGGTGTTCTTTTGTCGGCGATTAGCTCGTGATAAATTCCAATTTCCATAATTAATTTCTTTTCCAAATATTGTATTTCAAAATGCAGTAGATTGCTCGAAAACCGTCTCTCCAGCCAATTTTCTTTCCTTCGGCATAGGTCCTTCCGTAGTAAGATATCCCCACTTCGTAGATGCGAACGCCCTTGATACGGGAGATTTTTGCCGTTACTTCGGGTTCAAAGCCAAAACGTTTTTCGCGAAGTTGAAGATCTTGTACAATGGATGTTCGAAACATTTTATAACATGTTTCCATATCCGTTAAATTCAAATTCGTAAAAGCGTTTGACAGAAATGTTAGAAACTGATTTCCAATTGAATGCCAAAAAAATAAAATTCGATGTGGGTTGCCACCAATAAAGCGCGAGCCGTACACTACATCAGCTTGACCGTTGAGAATAGGCCTCAAAAGTAAGTTGTATTCTTGGGGATCATATTCCAGGTCCGCATCCTGAATAACTAAGAGTTCTCCTGTTGCCTCTTTTATACCGGTGTGTAAAGCGGCACCTTTGCCCTGGTTTTCTTGATGCTTGAAAAGTTTAATTATCAAATCTCTATTCTCCTTTTGATAGGCCTCAAGCGTCTGGTAGGTATCATCAGTACTACAGTCATCTACTATGACGACTTCTTTTTCTAGGTCATTAGCAAGGGAAACATCTCTAATCCTGTTTAAAATCTGATGAATCGTTCGCGATTCATTATACGCGGGTATAACGATGGAGAGTTTTTTGGGTTGCGCTTGGGTCATATCGATGTTAAAATGCTTGCTGCAAAAATAGAACAAGACCGGCGTTAATGTGCCGGTCTTGTAAAAATTGCGTACAACTAAAAAAACTGGTCTTAAAATCCAGTCTTTGAAATGAAGAAAAATCCACTCTTGGCATCTGCTGAAATACGAATTACGTTCGTACAGGTAGATTCGGCAATCATGTCGACTTCAAAATACGTTGAACCAGAGATTTCTCTATCAGATTCAATTTTAATGAGTCCTTCTTCAAGTTTAAAATCACATGCCTCATCATAAAGTATTCCGTCAGCTCCCATGAATTCTACGTCGCAAGTAGCATTATTAGAAGCATTGTAATACGTCATTAAATCATCTTCCCAATGCCACTTTCTACCACCTTTTGGAGTGCTGAGGTTAAAATCCTGCAACCAAGTGAGCGTACCGGTTTGTGAATAAATCACAGATAGGTCTGATCTACCTGTAAGCGAGTCGATAGAAACCCGAAACATGGTCTGTGAAATTGAATTGACACCTAAGTTTTCCAACTCAAAGGCGCCCGTTAAGGCTCTGCGTTCCACGCGAAAGTTGACGTATTCAAATCGGGTTGTTGAACCAGATTGTGTATAATCACCATCACGAATTACACGTACTCTTCCCGCACGGAGTAATCCATCCGTATCTAAAGAACCGGTTCCTTCTTTACCAAAAAGTAACTGCACGGTATCGCCGCTTCCTACGCCAAAAATATTGGTGTAAATGGCTACCGTGTCACTGGTCCCAAACTGAGGGTGTCGTAACAGTTCATCGTAGATCATATATGTATGAATCAATGATGATTTTATTTCTAATAGGGGAGTAACGAAACCATTTTCTCGAGTAAAGGTGCTCGAATCTTCTTCGTTACATCCGGTAAAGGATATACCCAGTAGTATACTGAATATCCCTGTATATAAACTCTTTGTCTTCATTTTAATTTTGTTTATGATGGATATCAAAAAACGTAGCTTAACATCATTGCCTTATGGCGTTGTTGTGGTTTCTTGCGGTGGTGTTTTTTTGTACTTGGATTTATCCCAAAGCGCAACATTGACCCCAACATTCACAAAAGCTCCCTTGAAGTCTTCAACATATAAGCTATTGGACATGATATCCGCCATTATAAAAAATTGAAAGCCTGGAAAGTAGGTTTGCATACCTAAACCACCACCCCAAACACGACCTTCAATAGTGCTAATATTCACCAATCCGTGAAAGAAGCGAGTAG
>REDE01000157.1 GCA_007693635.1 Flavobacteriales bacterium
ATAGGCGTATAGGCGTATAGGCGTATAGGCGTTTAGGCGTTTAGGCGTTTAGGGGTTTAGGCGTTTAGTCGTTGGGTGCGGGTTGAGCTTGTGGGAACGATTAGGGGCGTATAGGCGTTTGGGGGACTTAGCGTGTGGAGAAAGTTGGGGCATTCGCCAGTTACCCAGTTACCCTGAAATCGGAAATCGGAAATCGGAAATCTATTGGATTCAGAATGTTAAAAAACGCAGGGAATTAATAGGCGTTTCGGCCGCCCACACTGCAGGGATAGAATTAACTATGGATCTCACAGCCTTAGCAGTAACCTCCCCGTCCCCAGCCGCACATCCCACAGCTGTTCCCTGAGCTCTGAGCTCTGCGGCAAACACCACCACCTTCCCGCGCGTTAATTTCACCAGCCCGCCGCTATCTGCTCTCCGCCCTCCGGCCGGCCACATCTATAGGCGTAAATGACAAAGTTTTCAACTGAACAAAATGAAGCTATCGAACTTTCTAGACAAACACTAATTAACGTCTTATATTTGCTGCCTCAAAAAACTAAAAGCGTCAAACAAGAATTTATGATACAAATTCGTTTTCCCGATGGCAACATCCGAAGTTATGATAGTGGAGTCAGTGCAATGGACATTGCCCGCAGCATCAGTCATGGACTAGCAAAAAATGTAATATCCGCGTCTTTCAATGGCGCCACGGTTGAGACATCAACCCCGTTGACGGAAGACGGAAGTTTGGAGCTTTACACCTTCGACAGTGAAGAGGGTAAACGCGCATTTTGGCATTCATCAGCCCACGTGATGGCTCAAGCAATCTTACACTTTTTTCCCAAAGCCAAACTCACCATTGGTCCTCCAGTGGAAAATGGCTTTTACTACGATATCGACTTTGAAGATGAGGTCTTGAGCGAAAAGCAGTTTGCCGATATTGAAAAGAAAATGCTGGAATTTGCGCGTGAAAAAGCCGAATTTTCGCTTCGAGCCGTTGGTAAAGACGAAGCTCTAGAATATTACAGCGACAATCCATATAAAACCGAACTTATACAAAATCTCGAAGATGGCAGCATCACTTTTTGTGATCACAGCAACTTCACGGATCTTTGTAGAGGCGGACACATTCCCCATACCGGTCATATCAAAGCGGTGAAAATCATGAGCGTTGCCGGAGCGTACTGGCGGGGTGATGAGAAAAATAAGCAGTTGACGCGCGTTTACGGAATATCCTTCCCTAAGCAGTCTATGCTCGACGAGCATATTCAACTTTTGGAAGAAGCTAGAAAACGCGACCACCGAAAACTTGGTGCCGAGCTGGGACTCTTTACCTTTAGTCAGCGCGTTGGCAAAGGACTCCCATTATGGTTACCGAAAGGAGCTGCATTGCGCGAGCGTTTGGAACAGTTCCTCAAAGCAGCTCAGAAGCGTATGGGGTACGAACAAGTGATTAGTCCGCACATCGGACACAAAGATCTTTACGTTTGCTCAGGGCATTATGCCAAGTATGGTGCAGATTCGTTCCAACCAATCACTACGCCAGAAGAAGGTGAAGAGTTCTTACTCAAACCCATGAATTGTCCGCACCACTGCGAAATGTACAAATCACAGCAACATTCGTATAAAGATTTGCCCGTCCGCTACGCAGAGTTTGGAACGGTTTATCGCTACGAACAAAGTGGCGAGCTCCACGGACTCACCAGAGTGCGCGGCTTCACACAAGATGATGCGCATATTTTTTGCACCAACGAGCAACTCAAAGACGAGTTTAAAAAGGTCATTGACCTGGTGATGTACATTTTCAAAGCCATGAAATTTGAAGATTTTGTGGCGCAAATTTCACTTCGAGATCCTGCGAAACCAGAAAAGTACATTGGCTCGGACGAAAATTGGAGAAAAGCCGAGCAAGCCATCATTGAGGCCGCAGCGGAAAAAGGATTACCAACGGTTACTGAACTCGGTGAGGCTGCCTTTTATGGCCCCAAACTCGATTTTATGGTGCGTGATGCCATCGGACGTAAATGGCAATTAGGAACCATTCAGGTCGATTACAATCTTCCTGAACGCTTCGAACTCGAATACAAAGGAGCCGACAATCAAATGCATCGACCCGTGATGATTCACCGCGCACCTTTCGGGTCAATGGAGCGATTTGTAGCAATTTTGTTAGAACATTGTGCGGGAAAATTGCCCCTTTGGTTGGCCCCAGAACAGGTGATGATTATACCAATTAGTGAAAAATTTGCCGATTATGCAAATAAAGTTTCACAATTGCTAGAAAATTACGATATTCGCAGCCTGATTGATCACCGTGCCGAGAAGGCCGGAAGAAAGATACGTGACGCGGAAGTTGGTAAGTATCCCTACATGCTCATCGTTGGAGAAAAAGAAATGGAATCACAAACCATATCTGTACGAAAACAAGGACATGGCGATATGGGATCATTTAGCATTGAATCTTTTGCCGAACATATCAATCTAGAAATTTCCGAGATGATCGGACAGTTGTAAGTAAGAATTGTAGAATAAAAAAGTTAGTACACTGAGGAGACCAGCGAACAGAGGCAGACGAATTGAAAAAGTCGAGCCGCAGCACAAAATCAACGAAAACATCCGCGTTCCGCAGGTTCGTGTCGTTGGAGATGGTATAGAACCGTCTGTTATGCCCACCAATAAAGCCTTGAATTTGGCTCGAGAGGAGGGTTTAGACTTAGTCATGATTACCGAGAAAGCAGACCCACCGGTTTGTCGGATTATTGACTACAAAAAGTTTTTGTACGATCAAAAGAAAAAGCAGAAAGAACTACAAGCCAAAGCGCAGAAAGTAGTTGTAAAGGAGATTCGCTTCGGCCCCCAGACCGACGATCACGATTACGACTTCAAATGCAAGCACGCTCGTGAGTTCCTAGTGGAAGGATCGAAACTCAAAGCCTTTGTATTTTTCAAAGGTCGTTCGATTGTTTTCAAGGAACAAGGTGAAATTCTGTTACTACGATTGGCGCAAGACTTAGAGGATGTAGGCAAAGTAGAAAGTATGCCTAAACTCGAAGGAAAGCGTATGATCATGATGATGGCTCCCAAAGTCCAAAAGAAGTAATCAACCCTTCATATCTAAACTGAGTAACAATGCCTAAGATGAAAACTAAGTCCAGTGCCAAAAAGCGTTTCAAGCTTACCGGTACCGGCAAAATCAAAAGAAAGCACGCTTTTAAAAGTCACATTTTGACCAAAAAAGCGACCGACCGCAAACGCCGTTTGACCCACTCTACCTTGGTAGATCAGGCCGACGAAAAAGCGGTTAAGCAAATGCTTTGTATCTAATTGTACAAAGCAGGTTTTAAACACAAATGTTAACCCTGTCGCCGGGCTCCTAAGAATTCAAAGAATCGCCCACGACAAAAAAACAACTAAACTATGCCAAGATCAGTAAATTCAGTAGCCAGCCGCGAGCGTCGCAAACGTATTATGAAACAAGCCAAAGGTTACTTTGGCCGTCGTAAAAACGTTTGGACAGTCGCTAAAAACGCGGTAGAAAAAGGTTTAACGTACGCGTATCGCGACCGTAAAACCAAGAAACGTAACTTCCGCGCTCTGTGGATCCAGCGTATTAACGCCGGTGTTCGCGAACAAGGAATGAGCTACTCAGTCTTTATGGGCGGTGTGAAAAAAGCTAACATCGAAATTAATCGTAAGGTGTTAGCGGATTTAGCAATGAACCACCCTGTAGCTTTTAAAGCTGTTGTGGATCAAGTTAAAAACGCCGGATAATTTAATTTAATCGTTGATTACTACCAAAAGCCGATCTGAATCAGATCGGCTTTTTTTTGTCAAAAACACATAAGATAACGGCAAATGATTCAACAATCATGATGAAGTCGTAGCCGGAAGATAAGGATGTAACCGAAATTTTATCGCAAATTATATGTCGGTTTAACTAGATTATCTAGCGCCTCAACCTTCCGACATAAATCTCAAAAAAAAATTTCAAACTGATGAAATTCGTAATATCTTCGCAGGCATGTTTATCACTAAGTTTTTAGAAGACATCGGTCGGTACTTCATTCTAATGGGTGAGGTATTTAGGCGTCCCGACAACCTCCGAATGTATTGGATTGCCTTCGCGCGTGATCTGTATACATTGGGTGTAAAGTCTCTGGGATTGGTTTGTATTATCTCCATTTTCGTAGGAGCCGTAGTAACCTTGCAAACGGCTCTCAACCTCGAAAACCCCATTATCCCCAAGTATTATATTGCAATTGCCACCCGTGAATCGATCATCTTGGAATTCTCCCCCACCATGATTAGTTTGATACTAGCCGGTAAGGTTGTCTATAACAACGCCTCCACCCTAGGAACCATGCGGGTAAGCGTACAAATAGACGCACTGGAAGTAATGGGTGTGAAAAGCGCCAGCTACTTAATTATGCCGAAAATCGCAGCCTGTCTGATATTCAACCCCGTGCTTATCGTATTGAGTATGTTTCTGGGAATTGTAGGTGGCTATTTCGCCGGTAGCATTACCGGAATGATTTCGAGTACGGAGTTCATCGATGGACTCCAAATGGATTATCGTCCGTTTTACATTTACTACGCCCTAGTAAAAACTGTGGTATTTGCATTCATTATCACAACCGTTTCTGCATATTACGGCTACTACGTTAAAGGCGGCGCGGTAGAAGTAGGCGAAAACAGCACCAAAGCGGTAGTAAGTAGTAGCTTAGTTCTCATTGTAGCCAATTACATCATTACCCAACTCCTCTTGAGCTAATTGTTATGATACGAGTAGAAAATGTCCAAAAATCATTCGGAGATAATCATGTACTCAAGGGCATTGATGCGACCTTTCTTGAAGGAAGAACAAATCTTATTATCGGGAAAAGTGGCTCGGGAAAAACCGTCTTTCTCAAGTGCCTACTTGGCCTACACGATACAGATGAAGGAATTATAGATTACGACGGACGCATACTTTCAGAAATGTCTAAGGAACAGAGAAGAAAACTGCGTTTGGAATTGGGAATGGTTTTTCAAGGTAGTGCTCTATTCGACTCATTAACTGTGGAAGAGAATGTTAGTTTTCCACTAAAAATGTTTACCAATAAAAGCAAAGCCGAAATTGCGGAACGCACAAATTTCTGTTTAAACCGCGTTCGAATAGAAAACGCCAATCACCTCTTTCCAGCAGAGATTAGCGGTGGAATGCAAAAGCGCGTAGCCATTGCTCGAGCCATCGTAATGAATCCCAAATACCTCTTTTGCGACGAACCAAATAGCGGATTGGACCCCAAAACCGCCATGGTAATCGATGAGTTGATCAAAGAAATTACCGAGGAATTCAACATAACGACCGTTATCAATACCCACGACATGAACTCGGTTCTTCAAGTCGGCGACAACATCATCTTTTTAGCCGACGGAAAAAAAGTCTGGGAAGGCACGAAAGAAGAAGTTATTACTACCGACAATGAAGAAATGGTCAACTTCGTTTTTAGTTCGGAGCTTTTTAAAAAAATCCGTCGTGCTGCACGAAAGGAACAAAATTTGCCATGAGGTAAATTCCTATGAATCGTCTACTGAGCTTTTTTTTTATCCTAATCAACTCCCTGTGCGTGGCACAAATAGCGGAGTTTGAAGTCTATTTCCCTTTCGACGATGATAATTTGACAAAAAGTGCTCGGGAGAAACTCGACAGCGAAATATTTTCCATACCAAAATCCCGCATCGATTCCATTCAAATATTCGGGCACTGCGATAGCTTAGGGACAGACGAGTATAACTTGGAACTTTCCGCACGGCGCGTGATGTCGGTAAAACGCTATTTGATATCTCGAGGCTTTGAACTTTCACAACTGCGCTCGAATTACTTTGGACGGAGTCTGCCGAAATACACCAACGATGAAGACGAAAAGCGCGCGCTGAATAGACGTTGTGAAATCATTGTTTACCATCAGCCTAATATCCCTTTTTACAGCAACTTAAAGATTGAGGATTTGGATTTAAAGCCTGGTGAAAATTACATTCTCCCAAACTTACACTTTGTAGGAAACCAAATTGTTCCCATGTGGTATTCTTTTGATGTGCTCAACGATTTGCGCAATGCATTCTTTCGCTATCCACAAATGAAGGCGGAATTTCACGGACACGTATGCTGTGTCAATGACAAACCCCTTTCGGAGGAAAGAGCGTTTTTTGTATACCAATTTCTCGTGGAAAACGGCGTGGAAAAAAGTCGTTTAACCCCTAAAGGTTTTGGAAATTTACGCCCGTTCGTAAAGGAAACACGTGCTGAAGAAGAATTACAAAATCGGCGCGTAGAGATTGCCGTCCTGCAAAGGGAGGACCAAGCAGCTTCACTTCCTTTGGATTTTAGAAAAGTTCAGGATATAAACATGCCGCTGCGAGGAATCGAATTTATAACGGGCAAGGGTGGCCTCTACCCTAGCGGCCGTTTCATGCTCAAGCTTTTGGGAGAAAGCATCGCCGAAAGCCGGGGTGTTCACCACGAAATTCAAGTGAATATCAACGGACTGAACGAGCGATTAAGCGAAATGCGCGTTCAAGAAATCCGTCGTCAATTGGAGTCGTTCGGATGCCGAGAAAATCAGTTTTCCGTTATTGCCATCCAACCCGAAGAACCTCGTGGAAAAAGTAAGCGTATCGATCTCTATGTGCGAATGTTCAAACTCCACAGCGAACGATGAAGCCCAATCAGGACTTACCGCCCAATGAGATTGAAAAAAAATCAACTCCTGCACTGCTGATCCGGCAGCTGGTAAAATTCATCGCTACCTTCTTCCCCATTCGAATTTTTATTTTGCATCTTCGCAGGAGTCCGCTCATGCTAAGCTTGTGGATTGGATTTGCACTCGCCGTTTCGGGAATCGCCTTCACCGATTATGGTGTGCATCTGCTGTTTATGCTTCCCGAATATTTGGGGGAAACAAGTTTTGCGGCTTTTTTTATTACGGGCTTAGGACTAGGACTTTTCACCATGTCGTTTCATATCAGCAGCTACATTTTCTACAGTTATCGCTATCGTTTTTTAGCAACACTCGATCGTCCGATATATCGTTTTAGCATCAATAACAGTCTGGTTCCGTTGATATGCATCTTTTATTTCGCTATCAAAATATACCGCTTCCAAAAGCCCATTTACGATATCGGAGATCAAATGATTCATTTAGCGGGTTTATTTATTGGAATTTTCACGATGATTGCGCTGGTATTCACCTATTTTTTCACCTTCAATCGCAATCAGAATGTTTATGAAGAAAAGCACGTTACGTCTTTAAACGCCCTTTTGCAGAAGATTTATTCGCGCAAGAAGGACATTAATCCGCTGTCAACGGCTGACCATTCTGTGCACACATACTTACGTAATTTTTATCGACTACGCATTACTCGACCAGCCGACCACTACGAATACGGAAAACTCTTAAACGCACTCGAACAACACCACCTACGCGCAGCCTATTTTTTTCTTGCTCTTATCGCATTAGTAATCGGTTTGGGCTATTTTGAAGAAAAACCTTGGGCGCAAATCCCGGCAGCAGCCACAACATTGATCTTGCTGAGTGTTTTCGTCATGATCTCCGGCGCTTTTTTTTCTCGATTTAAAGGCTGGACACCTAGTGCGGCAATAGTATTCATTTTCTTGCTAAACTATTTTTCCGCATTTCCTCCCCTATACAAACCAAATATGGTTACCGGCCTCGACTACGATATGGAGCCGGTGAAATTTCAACGCGACTTACTCTATGCGCTCACTACCGATAGCATCGTTGAAGAGGATACCAAACATTGGATGGTGATACTAGAAAACTGGAAAAAGCGACAGTCAAGCGCCAAACCTAAGTTAGTCATTGCCAACGTAAGTGGTGGCGGATTACGTTCAAGTCTTTGGACATACGAAGTGATGCATCAATTGGATAGTTTGTTAGATGGAGATGTTCATCATCAGACATTACTCATCAGTGGATCTTCCGGAGGAATGATTGGCGCCTCTTTTTTTCGAGAATACCGCTACCGAAAAGATCAGAATACATGGGAGGACATATGGCCTTCATTTGGTGGTGAACTGCGTGAGTTTCTTGGACGTGATGTATTGAATCCCACTATTTTCAATCTCTTAGTGAACGATCTATTCTTTCGTTTTCGAAGTTTTGAATACGCTGAAAAAAAGTACCTCAAAGATCGGGGAACGGCATTCGATCGCACATTGAATAAAAACACTTTTGGAATTATGGATCGGAACTTGGGCGATTATCGACTTCCCGAAGCGTTGGGAGAAATGCCTACCATGATTTTTACCCCTGTAATGATTCAAGATGGCCGCAGAATGCTCATTTCAGCCCAGCCTTTATCGTTTCTAAGCTTCAGTAGACATCGTTTGAGTCCGTTAGAATCCAAGCTCTTTGACGGGGTAGAATACGCGCGACTCTTTCAGAATCACGGTGCATTCGAGACCTCTTTTCTCACCATCAATCGAATAAGCGCTTCATTCCCGTACATCACACCTTTGGTAAACTTACCTAGTGATCCGGAAATTGAACTCATTGATGCTGGGGTTCGAGACAACGATGGCTTTGAAATCAGTATGCGGATGGTATTCCAGTTTCGTGAATGGATACGAGAAAACACCTCTGGTGTAGTTATCATACGCATAAAAGCTGATCGTCCGGAAGATGAACCCATGGAAATGCAGCCCTTGAACAAACAACGACTCTCTGATCTCATTCGTCCCATTCAAGGGGTAATCAACAGTTTTAGCAATCTTCAAACCTTCAACAAGGCCATCATTCATCAATTCGCAGAAGAGGCCTTAGACATCCCGGTTGAAGTCATAACATTTCCCTTATTTCGACCTGGAGAACCGGAAGAGCTGGCCCTCAGCTGGCGATTAACCAAACTCGAGCGCGAAGCAATACAAGCAGCATTTATGCGCCCCGAGAATAACAGTGCAACACAAAAAGTCAAACAGGCGATTCGGTAGCTCCATGACTGGACTGTAAAACAGAATTCTAGAAAAGCTAAAGATCGGATTTTACGCTGGATTTTTTCTGCATTAAAAAAATGTGAATTTTGTCGAATAAAGAGTTTTCATGCTGCCAAAAAATGTGTAGGTTTGCATCAATTTAAATAAAGCCATGCGATACAAGCGAATTCTCCTCAAACTCAGCGGTGAAGCATTAATGGGTGACCGCAACTACGGCATTGATCCCCAACGATTAAAAGAGTACGCTGAGGACGTAAAAGAAATTACTGAAAAAGGTATAGAAGTAGCCATTGTTATTGGCGGTGGTAATATTTTTCGCGGCGTTTCTGGCGCTAGTGAAGGTATGGATCGAGTACAAGCCGACCATATGGGAATGTTAGCAACCACCATCAACGGATTAGCCTTGCAGTCGGCCCTTGAAGATGCTGGTATTTATACTCGTCTTCAGAGTGCCATCGAGATGCATAAAATAGCTGAACCCTTTATTCGCAGACGCGCCATTAGACACCTCGAAAAAGGACGTGTGGTGATTTTTGCGGGCGGCACCGGCAACCCCTACTTTACCACCGATACCGCAGCAACCCTACGCGCCATTGAAATTGAAGCCGATGTGATTCTCAAAGGGACGCGGGTGGATGGCGTTTATACTGCCGATCCGGAAAAAGACGTCAACGCCGTAAAATACGAAAGCATCTCCTTCCGTGAAGCCTATGAAAAAGGACTCAACATCATGGACATGACCGCTTTCACGCTCAGTGAAGAAAATAAATTACCAATATTAGTTTTCGATATGAATACCCGAGGAAACTTACTCCGTGTGGTCAAAGGCGAAAATATTGGAACCCTAGTGCACAACTAATCAAGAAAATCTTGCTAAAAATTGAACGTATGAACGAAGAACTCGAACTGATTTTTGCAGAAACTGAAGAAGCAATGTCGAACGCCATTTCTCATCTCGAGAAAGAGCTCGTGAAAATTCGTGCGGGTCGGGCAAACCCCGCTATGTTATCTACAGTAAAAGTGGATTACTACGGCTCGATTACGCCTTTGAGTGGAGTTGGCAACGTTACCACTCCAGATGCGCGAACGGTAACAATTCAACCTTGGGAAAAAGGCATGATCAACGAGATTGAAAAAGCCATTCTCAATGCCGGTTTGGGACTAAACCCCAGCAATAATGGTGAAATGGTGATCATCAATATTCCCCCACTTACCGAAGACCGTCGTCGTGACCTAGTGAAAGCAGCAAAGGCCGAAGCCGAACACGCTAAAGTGAGTATTCGTGCCGCTCGTAAAGATGCCAATGATGCCCTAAAAAAACTCAAAGACAACGGAGCGCCTGAAGACCTTATCAAAATCAATGAAGAGGAAATTCAAAAGCTCACCAATCAATACAACGCAAAAGTTGATGTTGTACTTGAGAAAAAAGAAACCGATATCATGACGGTATAAAATCAAAAAAGCCATGAAGGTATTTCGATGGTTGCATAAAATTAAAAACAAGCCGGTGCTCGCGCGCTGGCTGTTTTATTTAGGCCTATTTGTATACCTCATTCCCGTCTATTTGTTACCGCTTTTCCCAACACTTGACGGCGCTGCACATCTCTATAGTGGCTCCTTGTTGGCGCGTTGGAACGACTTCCCCCTAGCACACGAGTTTTTCCTAAAACAGCCGTTTCCGCCCCCCAACATCATCTCCCACTGGATAATGTATCTGTTGTGGCCCGCACTGCACCCGATAGGCATCGAAAAGATAATTGTCGCCTTGAGTATCGCGCTGCCGGCCATAAGTGTAGAATGGTTGTGTCGGCAAAAGGGAATATCCTCCATCAATGCACTGCTCGTCCTTCCAGTACTCTACAACTTCATGCTCTTTTTGGGATTCTATAATTTTCTCATCGGAATTGGTTTGCTGTGGCTCTCATACGCAATTCTAACCCGTTTACAAGGAAAAAAAACCATTTGGATTGTTTTGGCAAGTCTAGGACTTGGAAGCGCAATGCACTTTTCACACCTGATGATTCTTCCGGCTGCCACGGGCTTACTCTTTATCGATTATTTGGTCTCGAAAAACCGAACACGAGGCATAGCTTTAATCCTTTTCTCCGTACTGAGCATCGTTTCTATTCTTTTGTTTTACAATCAATTTGTCGAAAAAAGCGACCTCAACCTCAGTTGGCCTAGTCTCACTGATCGACTAAATATGCTTTGGAATAGTCAACCATTGGTAAGCTTTTACCAAAGTGAAAATCTACGGACGCGATGGTTTAGTCTGCTTCTATTGATTCTCCTGGTGGTAGAATTATGGAGGGTAAAACGCTGGAGTTACAGTGGGCGAACTTTTGGACTCTTTAGCGCTCTGGTACTTGTTGGTTTAATGGTTATTCCTGACGATTTACTTGGCGGTGGTCTTTTAGCTCAGCGCATTCAACTAGTCTTTATTTATGGAATCTGCATAACGCTGATTATGGAAATTCGCAGAATGTGGCAACGAGCCCTAATACTGCTGTTTATTCTAAGCTACGGGCCCGTTCAACTCCTACACCAAGTAAAAATCGCCAAAGACTTATCCTATATGGGGAGTCAAATGTACCAAATTGGTAAGCAACTTGATGAAGATGGAATTTTAGTCCCCGTCTATTTTACCGATAATTGGCTCGAATCGCATGCCGCCAATTATGCCGGACTACACAGCAACATCATCATTGCCGACTTCTACGAAGCGCTAAATCCATATTTTCCATTTTACTACAATCCCGAATTGAACCTTTTCCGCATTATGGGTATGGACACCGATAAAGGTCGAAAATGCCCTGAAATAGAACACCTTGAACAGGTCACCAAATACGAAGTCACCTACATTCTAAATATCAAAAAACGTGCTTGGCCGGATGACTGCAATCTGGGTGCGTATATAGATCGCTATTTTGAGTTATATTTAGAAACCGACGATGTACTAGTTTACAAAAGGCACTCCCCCAAGCGAAAGGATAGCCCACAACCTCCCGCTTAATCATTACCTTTGTCGCCTCAAAAAACGTATAAACCATTGATCTTCGAGCCGCGCTACGGATCGCAATCAATACCAAGTAAATAGTTATGATGGATTCACTGATGGCCATTTCGCCCGTAGATGGTCGCTACCAAAAACACACCCACAGTTTAAGTCAGTATTTTTCGGAATTTGCACTCATCAAATATCGACTGCACATTGAAGTTGAATACTTCATTTTCTTAAGTCAGCAAGATCTTCCGGAATTCCCTAGCATTTCCGATGCAGAGGTAAAAAAAATGCGTTTACTGGTATCTGATTTTTCAGCTAATGACGCACAGAGTATCAAGAAAATTGAGTCGGTGACCAATCACGATGTGAAAGCTGTGGAATATTTTCTCAAAGAAAAAATTGCCGGTAGTCCTTTGGAAAAATATAGTGAGTTTATTCATTTTGGATTGACTTCACAAGACATTAACAACACGGCAATTCCGCTGTCTTTAAAGGAATATCACGAGCGCGAGGGTATGCCTTCTCTGCAAACTGTAATCGCGCACATAGAGGCGCGCGCAGAGGAGTGGAAAGACATTCCGCTATTGGCAAGAACACACGGGCAGCCGGCCTCTCCTACCCGCTTGGGAAAGGAAATGCAGGTATTTGTGGAGCGCCTACAACAGCAATTAAATCTTTTAAAAAACATTCCGTTTGCCGCAAAATTTGGAGGCGCTACGGGTAATCTCAATGCCCATAGTGTAGCTTATCCCAATTATGATTGGCACGAATTCGCTAGAAAATTTGTGGAAGATATCCTGGGTTTGAAACGCTCACACCCTACCACGCAAATTGAGCATTACGATATGTTGGCCGCATATTTCGATGGTATGAAGCGCATAAATACCATCCTCATCGATTTTAGTAGAGACATTTGGAGTTATATCTCAACCGATTATTTTAAACAAAAAATCAAAGAAGGTGAGGTTGGTAGTTCGGCAATGCCCCACAAAGTAAACCCCATTGATTTTGAAAATGCGGAAGGCAATTTAGGAATTGCTAATGCCTTACTGGAACATTTGAGTGCAAAATTGCCCATTTCTAGACTCCAACGCGATTTGACCGACTCTACAGTACTGAGAGTTATCGGAGTACCACTCGCACACACAATGATTGCGAACAATGCATTAGCACGAGGTATTGATAAGCTCATTGTCAATGAAGAAGCCATTCGCAGAGACTTAACCAATAACTGGGCAGTGGTTGCCGAAGCAGTGCAAACCATATTGCGTCGTGAAGGGTATCCCAAACCCTATGAGGCATTAAAAAATCTTACACGCACCCATACAAGCATCACCGCTGCTTCGATGGAAGAGTTTGTATCTACACTTCAAGTGAGTGAAGATGTAAAAGCTGAAATTCTGCGCGTAACGCCTTTTAATTATACCGGACAATGAGTTTGGGGATGATCATTGATGGAAGAAATATTCTTCCGGGTGAAAATCGATTTATTGAGATTGATGTTGCTCGTCTGCCCTCCGGCACCATCATACATATGCCCATTCACGTGTATAGAAGCTTGGAACCCGGCCCATGTATTTTACTTTCTGGTGGTCTGCACGGCGATGAAGTCAACGGTGT
>REDE01000159.1 GCA_007693635.1 Flavobacteriales bacterium
TTCTTGAGTCCGAAACGCGCATTTTTTCGCTTCGGAGGCAAAGCCCACCAAGAAAAAGTAAGCTTCTTAGTGCAAACCAACTTTAGCGACAGAAGCCCTCTTTATGATGCGTGGATTGCTTACCACCCCACGAAGCATTGGACAATCTACATGGGACAAAGACAAACTTTTGCCAATAACCTGGAAATGCGCTTTCGCGAAGATCGCTTGCAATTTACCGAACGAGGGTTGATCAGCGAACAACTTTCAATGACTGGTAGGGAATTTGGGTTATTTGTAGAAGGTGCTTTTGGAGAAAAATTCGGATTCAGTCCGATGCTTGCTATTACTTCCGGTGACGGTAGAAACTCATTTGGTGTAGATTCACGAGATACCGACCTTGGTGGTTTGAAGTACGCGGCACGAGTGGACCTGTTTCCATTGGGACATTTTACTCCAGGAAATGAACTTCACAGTGCGGATCTCGCTCGCGAATCTTCACCAAAAGTATTGGTTGGCGCAGCGTATAGCTACAATAACGGAGCTTCTGGACGCACCGGGGAAGGTCACGGTGATTTTCTTTTGTTTAATGAAAACGGCGAACAAAGTCTGCCCAATTACCGTCAACTTTACATCGACCTCATGGCTAAATACCAAGGCTTTTCTTATCTGTTTGAGTTTGGAAATGCATCAGCAACCGGTGTTCGCGATCGATTTTTAGATGCTGAAGCACTACGCGGACTTACGCCCGGACAAATCAGCAGCTTATTGGCTTTGGGAAATAGCCTCAATACCCAATTGGGATATGTTACAAAATCCGGGTATAGTTTTGACCTACGCTACGGACGGGGAAATCCGGAATTTGCATTAATTACGCAATCGCAGTTAGCCGACATTGAAAACTTCACCTTAGGCTTCACTAAATATTTCCGTGGTCATAATCTAAAAATACAAACTGCCTACAGCCTTCTTACAGCTACTTCGGGAAATCGTCAGGTTTTGGAAATCATGATGCAATTCGGATTCTAAATATCTAGCCAATCAAACTAAGGAACAACAAACAATAGTTACTTCATAGAGCTTTAGACTAACATTAGGTGTATCAGTCAAAGAGTTGTTTGGCGGCAAATTGAATGGCCGGCGAAAAAGAATGATCCAAACCAGGGGCAACTATCAATTCCCACTTGAATTCGTAGGACTGATCGAGTGCGATAGATTTTGAAAAATCATGAAAGAAAATAGCCCGTGAAAGACGGTTTGTCCCTTGAAGGTCAACACGCGCATTTCGTCGGAGTAAAGGGGCTGCAGGGTCATTATCTCCACTACCCACTTGAACGATTATCCTGGTATTAAAAAAAGCCCGCTGCTCATTTACTCCAATTGGCGTGATACCCACTCCGTAAGGAAAATCAAACTCATCGGATGGCAGTGTATACCATCCCGATGCAGACAAAACCGCCGATGCTACTGGTAAATCCGGAACAAATAAAAGAAGTCGGTGTAAAAACTGAGCACCAGCAGAATGACCTATGCTATGAAATTTCGCCACTTCCGAAGGTGTTCGCTGCTTGACAAATTCAAACAAATGCGGAAATATCGAAAACGTCCATTGATCTTGAGGTAGTAAAGTTGTTGGTGTTGGTAATTCACCATTGATAAAAACATTTCCTAACTGAAATGCATTTGAGCCAGGAAATTGCAACTCCGTAAATTCAGGGGCTACAACGATAAATTGATGCTGACTAGCCAAAGATACCAAGGCATTTCTGTACTGCATGGCGTTGCGATCAGCGCCGTGAAAAACAAAAACAATTGGCGCTGTTTTATCAGCATTTCGAGGAACGAAATAAAAGAGACGAAGCATACGCAGCGAATCGCCTTGCTCAAAAAAATAACTTGCAACATCGCTCCCGCGCCATAGTTCAACCTCCGCTTGCTCCTTTTTACAAGACTGCGCAGCTAATACAAGGAACAAAATTCCCGCAAAAAAATATCGGCATTTTTCTTTTCGTATCACACTACGAAAAAAGCTTAAAAAACATTACATTCGCAGTACCAGAATACAAAAAAAATGAATACCAATTTAGCTTATGCCTCCGAACGCATTGTTGAAGCATTTCACCGACAAGTAGAAATAACTCCAAAAAAGTATACCGCACTCTATTTGGCAATAAAACAATGCATTAAAAGCGAAGATCTACCCGCAAATTGGGATATTCCTGCAACGCGTAAACTTTCGGAAACACTAGGTATTTCACGAACTACAGTTATCACTGCGTATGAACTCCTACTCTTAGAGAAACTCATCATCGCCAAACCAGGCTCAGGCTACAAAATAGCTGACAATACAGATGAAAAGGAAATTGAATCAGAGCTGCAATCGGAAAAAACCCCTGCCAGTTACCCGGCAATCTCCCAGAAGGGGCAGGCATTTCTAGAAAATGTAGGACTGCTCAATCGCGGAGAAGATGCAGGAATTGCCTTTAAGCCAGGACTCCCTCCAATTGACTCTTTTCCTATCAACAAATGGAAAAACTTACTCAATGTTTACTGGAGATACATACGGAGTTCTGATCTTTCGTACGGACAAACAACCGGAACCTATCACCTCAAAGAACAGATAACGAATTACTTAAAAGTCAGTAGGGCCATTAAAGTAAGTCCGGAACAAATCATCATTGTATCCGGATCACTTCAATCGATTTATCTAGTGGCAAGCGCAGTAATTGATGTCGATGATGCTGTAGTAGTAGAAAACCCCACCTTCCCAAATGTCCACTCTATCTTCAAAAGTTTTCGCTCAAAACTCATCCCAATTTCCATCGATGAAGAAGGGCTAAAGATTGACGAATTAAAGCGGCAAACTAAGTATGAAAAGCCTAAAATCATCCACCTAACGCCCTCGAACCATTATCCTTTAGGCAGTAAGATGTCGCTTAACCGCCGAAAATCCATCGTGCAATGGGCATCGGAAAATAAAGCCTATATCATCGAAAACGACTACGAACATGAAGTTGGCAACGACAGCGTACGATTACCCTCCATCTATAACCTAGACACTGAAAATAGAACCATCTATTTAGGCACATTCAACCGACTACTCTACCCCTCCATACGTTTGGGATTTATGATTGTTCCCAAACCACTTGTTCACGTTATTCAGGCCCTTCAAGAACACTCGCACCGATTTGTTGCTCCATCCATTCAAATTGTAATGGGACAATTCATTGAAAAAAACTTTTTGTACCAACATCTTGAAAACATGGTAGAGGTGGCAAAAAAACGATTCAACATCTTTATGCAAACCATTGAAAATGAAAATACCAATAAAGTCCGTATTTTGCAAAATTCGTTTTGCAGTCTGCACACTACTCTAGTCTTCCAGCCCCAAATTTCCAGAAAAAAGGAAAAGCAAATCATAAGTGAACTAGCAAATGAAGGGATTTCGGTGTTCCCGCTTTCGAAATGCTATGTAAACAACTCTGTAGAAACCGGCCTAATCGTCGGTTTTTCAACCCTTAGATCCAGTCAAATACCGGAAAAAACTAAAATTCTACTCCGAACAATCACGGAGAATACCACCTAATTGGTATGCAGATTTTTTTTAAATTGGTTACTTAAATCCCCCCCATAATGAAAAACCTTTGTGGGGTAGAAAGGGTTAAGCAAGTACGTTTTAGAGTAAGACTATTCTACAGGCTAAAACTTTCAGACAAATAACAAAAACACCGAATTATGAAAAAATTTATGCTCACCGCTCTGGCCGCTGCCTATGCATGTATTGGGTACGCACAGAATACGTTTTTAGTCGAAAATTTTGACTATCCAGCGAACACAGCATTACAGAGTAATGGATGGACAGCCCACAGTGCTGGAACAACCAACCCTATACAAGTAGTGAGTCCCGGTTTATCTTGGTCTACAACCCCATACTTGGGCAGTGGCATTGGTAATGCCGCAGCTGTAGACAATACAGGTAGTGACGAAAACCGTCCTTTAAATCCATTTAACGTTGACACTGGATCAATCTACGTTTCCTTCCTGACTAAAGTCAATGCGGAAGTAGTAGGAAACGCTGCCGGCGTATTCTTCCACATGGGGCATTATACGAACACCACAAATCCGGATTTTTCAAATATCAGCACCGCTTTTCGCGCTCGTGTGCACAAACGCCCTGGAACCACACCCGATAAATTTCGTTTTGCCGTATCATTCAACGCTGCTACTCCGGCCGCAAATGAAATCTCAACGGCGGAATACGATACCGGAACCACCTACCTATTGGTCGTTAAATACGATTTCGTTCCCGGACCCAACAACGATTCTGTGAGTCTATTCGTTTTTGCCGATGGTGACAATATCGACTTTGAGCCAGCTACCCCAACTTTAGGACCATTTGGCGGCACACAGGCAGATATGCCAGCAGCGCAATACGTGGCCTTGCGTCAGTACCACGCTACACAGGACGTAACTGTAGACGGAATCATTGTACGCGACTACTGGGAAATGGTTCCGGCGCCAATCGCCCCCGAGCCTATTAGTCCTGCAAATAATGCGAATTTGTTCATCAATGGACCTGCAAGTAATCTAGCGACTGTAACATGGTCGGCAGCCGAAAATTTTGCCGGACCAATTAATTACGAATGGCAGTTTGACGTAATCCTACCTGGTACTTTTTCCCCTCCAGTATTGGCTCTAGCTTCCGACAATGGAGGTTTGGATACAACGCTTACCTTGCCATTTGGTGCGGTAGATAGCATCTTAAATGTCTTAGGAGTAAATATTGGTGATACTGTACCTGGAGTTTGGAGAGTAAAAGCCAGCAATGGAAACGATAGTCTGTTTTCAGACACTATTTTCAACATCAATATCATCCGCGGAATAATCACCTCGCCGTTTACAGCATTTAACCTTCTGTCTCCTGCCGATTCCACTTCCATAACGGTTAGCGACACTTCTTCCCAAATAGCGAATATTTCTTGGGAATCCACGACTGCTGGAACGGGTTCTATCACCTATACTTGGCACGCAATACTTCCTGGTGGAAGTTTCAACTCACCTCTGGTTTCACTCGCTTCCAACAATCAAGGAACAGATACTTTACTAGAATTAACATTTCCGCAAATAGATAGCCTACTAGCCGTATTGGGCGTGCAAAGAGGTGATACAGTAGAGCTCGACTGGACAGTAGAAGCAATGGCTGATACAGTAAGTAGTTTCGCTGCTCAAGTGTGGCGCTTACAAATTATTCGTCTTGCACCACCTATCTCAGTAAAAGAGTTTGAAGCTTTAAGCCAAATTCAATTATTCCCCAATCCGGCAAGTCAAACACTAAACATCACCCAACTCCCAAAAAATGATCGAAACATCAGTGTTGCAGTTGTGGATCAATCTGGAAGAGTGGTTATGCATAAAGAACTTGTCGATGGTCTAGCTTCATATTCGTTGAACATTGAACACCTAGCCTCGGGAACATATTTCGTAAAGATTTCGAACGCCCATGTGCAAAATACCATGAAGTTTATCAAGCTTTAATACATTTGGTTGAAGTGGTCTGAATTCGGCCGCCCCCTCGGGAAATTTTCCTGAGGGGGCTTTTTTTTGAATTACACCTTATCCATGAAGCATTGTTCCAAATAGTAAAAAAACCATCCCAGCATCTGCAGAAACAAAACGAGAAACGAGCCTTCAACAATTTCGTCTTTAAAATCTAATTGAAAATTCCGCTTTATCTTTAGCAAAAATTATTGCGTGCTATGATTGATTAATTAAAGCTTGGCGATAAAGTCGTTGTGGCTGGACAAAAAACTCTAGGAAGGCTTGCAACCCCGATAATCGTGGAAAATTCAATGAGTTTACTAACGTATACGACCGTAAATTGAAGTGAGAATAACACCGTCATCTGACTTTATAGCCCCAGCGACTAAGACTTCGAGTATGTGATTGATAATTTCATATCCCGCATTTAGCCCTAAATATTTAACCAAACGCAAAATGTCTATAACCGAATTCAGCTCCAAAGATTTTATAGTTATGACCCCGGTCAAACTCAGAGATATTCCAACAAGACTTGAATCTGGGAAATCAAGGAGAGAAAAAAAGCTGTCGCTCAAAAAAATAGGGAAAAAACTAGCCGATCTGCAAAATACAATGTATGCCCACAATCGGTATGGGGTGCTAATCTGCTTTCAAGGCATGGACACCTCCGGCAAAGACAGCCTGATTCGCGAGGTCTTCAGTAAATTTAACCCTCGAGGTGTTGTGGTGCACAGTTTCAAAACACCCACAAATAAAGAACTTCAACACGACTATTTATGGAGACATTACGTCGCCCTTCCCGAAAGGGGAAAATATTCTATTTTCAATCGGAGTCACTACGAAAATCTACTAGTCACACGCGTTAACCCCGAACTCCTTCTCCATGAAAATCTTCCGGATGTTGAAAGCATCGAAGACATTAACGAATCATTTTGGGATAAACGCTTTAACCAAATTAAAAACTTTGAAGAGCATATCGCCCAAAACGGAGTTATTGTATTTAAATTTTTCTTACACCTCAGCAAAGAAGAACAACGATTGCGCTTGTTGAGAAGACTGGAAAAGAAAGACAAAATTTGGAAGTTCACCAAAAGCGATATGAGTGAACGTAAACTCTGGGACAAATACCTAGATTGCTACGAAGATGCGATCAACAAAACATCCCAGCCACATGCCCCCTGGTTCGTAATTCCCGCCGATGATAAAGACTTTTCGAGGTATATCGTGGCAAAAATCCTCCTCGAAGAAATGTCGAAATACACCAACATCACTGAACCGCAGCCCGATGAGAGCATATTGAAAAATATTGATCATTATAAGGAAAAACTCGCACGTAAGGATGTTTGAACAACCATAGTAAAAAAATGATCGTATAGGACGTTCTATACAGACACTATTTTGGGCGCCTAATCGCGCTTTCCGCTGCAAGTCCTCGGCTAAATCCGCCGTGTTCGCAACAGCCGGCAAGGAGCTCCTCCGTCGCTCTTGCCCGCTGGCGTACACTGGCGTTTTAGCCTCCGGGCTTTCCGCTCCAATCGCGGGCGCGGGCGAATAGGGCTCTTTTGACACATGGTGATTGCTTCGTTTGCAACTTGAGTTCAATGAATAAAAAAACCGCAGCTTTAGAGTTGCGGTTTTTAGTTCAATAGCATCAAGCAAGCTTAATATTTCCCCTCAGAATCTGCCAGCGCATATCTAAAGGTGAAATACCTAGAGGCCGGACGCGTTTGTAAGTTCGCGAAATCCGGGGATCCTGTATCGGGATTCCCTTTGTAATAGCTCAATAGCTCAAGTTTGGCAAATCCACCATCGGCCGTTTTTAGATGAACTACCCTTCCCGGTATCATCAACACAGCGAATGGCGGCATGCTGTTGCCGTCATTGTAAATATACCAAGCATTGCCCCGAGTTGCTGAAAGCGCCGGCGCCTCTTCATTATCTTGGAGGTATCCAGATGCTGGAGCCGCTAATACTTCGTCAAAAATACCACTGCGGACTTGTCCGGCAGCTTCACCTCCTCCACTAACTCCCCCGTTGAGATATATGTTGGTGGCGTTAAAAGCTATATCCGAATCAAGTCCAGCAGAATCCTCAGCGGGTATTATGGCATTATTTCTCAAACTAAAAAAGGTTGTTCCCTGATCAGCTGCGAGATCAGCTACGAGGATCACATCAGCGCGAGACCCTCCGCCTGAATTGTTATCATCGTCTTTGGAACAAGCCATCAACATGGTAATGGCAACAGAAAACATCATGATTTTTTTCATAAATTGAGTTGATTTTAAGCGTTCGCGTGAGATAAAAATTGGTGTACTTAAATCCTAGAACACGCATAACAGCTTTGTTAATTTAATAAAATGCGCCGAAATCTTTTATGTCCTTCGGCATCAGGACATTTAGGGCTAAGTTGAGCTTTTTTGCTTAGGAGTCGAAATGGTGTAACGCGCGCCAACAAACCAAATTCGTCCGGCCACGGTAGGCTCGTAAGGGTTCACCTGGCCCAGCGCATTATTAACACCCGACTCTAAAAGCAGATTATTGCGGAATGTCTTTTCAATTCGAAAGTTGATGAGCAATGTAGGCGGAGCTAACTCTTCTGGAGTATCGGCAATACCATTGCCGTTGATATCGCCAAAGGCAAAAGCACCTCTATAAATTGCCCGTATTGAGCTTGCCCAACCCGAATTGTGATTGTAATGGATTTTAAAATTCCCACTATGACGCGCACGGTTGAAAAGTCCGAAATACTCACTCCGCTGCAGTCGCTCAGTTACACCCTGCGAATTCCTACGAAAAACCTCCCCACGATTCAGGGCGTCTACCACATCCAAGTCCTCTGCCCGTAGATACTCGTAACCGAAAGAAAAGCGCAAATTGCTATTGAGCTGCAAGGCCGCATTGATCTCTTTGCCGTAAGTCCGCACCCTAGAAATATTTCGGTAAGTGAAAATATTGAAACCTTGAACATTGCGAGCGATAGGAAAAAACTCTATCAAATTAGTGATGTCATTATAAAAGACGTTTCCCGAAAACCGGAGTTTGGAATCGAAATAAACAGGATTATATCGCCACCCCATATTGTAAGCCATCGACTGTTCAGGCTGAAGGTTTTGAACTTCACTATTCGCTAAAAAGACGGATGCAATTTGCCCCATTTGTTGCATTTCTTGAATACGCTGAGCGGCATTGAGGGAACCAAAAACGCTGTATCCTGCAACTGGATTAGTGAAATCAAGTAACAAATGCCTAAAATCCGGTGCGCGATACCCTCCTCCTATCGAGGCCTGCATGGAAAAAACCTTCGACACTTTATAATTAACTCCTGCTTTCGGACTAAACCGATTGTTATACGCATCGTGCACATCATAACGTCCGCCGTACAAAAGGTTTAAATTAGAGCTTATGTGCCAAGAATGCTGAGCAAACACGTAAGCTGCCTGAAACATATCCGCCTCAATAAATCTCGAAGCATTCGCTATTTCGGGAGCATAACCAGCGCCTGTAGTTAGGGTATGTCTAGTATTCGGGATAAAATCGTATTGAATCTCTGTGCGATAAAAATCTTGATGAAAAAATGAAGTACTGTATTGAGAAGCGTCGCTTAGACGCAACCACTCTTCATCAAAACGAAATTTTGTAATGTATTGTCGCAATTGAAAGCGATGCTGCATATTTGGCGTGTAGGTAATCTTGGGTAAAAAGGTATATTCGCTGCGAATGCCTGTGGCTTGAATGGGCGCTTCTTCGCCATTAATATCAAACTGAGAAAACTGTTCTTCCGTGTATAGTCTCGTCGTGAGATCTATCCGTAAAGATTTTGCTGGGCGCCAATTGAGCTTGGGGCTAAAAGTATAAGCTCGCACAGTTGGGAATTCGGCATCTTCATGTCGAATTCCGTCGGTGGAAAAACGATTCATCGCTACGCCAAACTCCGAACTTGTATTTTTATAACCCCAATCGACATCCAAATCACTGGTGTTAAATGAACGATAACTGGTAGCCAATTCTACTTGATGACCCATTTGGTCAACACTGCGGGTTATGATATTGATAACCCCTGCCATAGCTTCACTCCCGTAAAGTGCTGAGGCCGGACCTTTGATGATCTCAATGCGCTCAATATTATGAATTCCCAAGCGGTTGAGATCAAAAGTCCCCGCCGTTCTTCCAATTAAAGGCTCGCCATTTACCATAATCATCACGTAATCCGATCCCATTCCCTGCATTTGCACCCCTACCCCGTGATCACTTACGATTTGTATTCCTGTTTGCTCTTGCAATATTTCGGTAATCCGAGGAGCACCCATGCTGAGGATTTCCTCGCGCGAAATAACCGATATGGGCATTGGGACGTCTTCCAAAAACATCGAATTTCTAGAGGCCGTAACCACAACCTCCCCCAGCGACGCTTTTAGTGTATCATTATTTTGAGCACTAAGACTAAACTTAGTAGCCAAAAAAATGCACATAAATATCCTTCCCCACACGGGTAAAAAATTCATAAAACAATGATTTTTAATTGCTAGAACAAAATAATCACCGACATAAAGAATCGATCAACTCCTTCCACTCGGCCGGCTGAGGAATCCCCGGTTTGCGCAGTCCGAAAAATTGAACGGCAATTTCATCGTTCACATCATAAGCCTCAATGGACCATACCGGTCCGTCGGGCGAAGGTTTGTAAACTACCCATGACTTCGCAAGCAAATCCATACGCAAATGCAAATTGAAATCGGGATCCATCACATTGATCCAAAATTTTCCATCCTCCTGATGAAGAGGAACGATTTTCTGAATTTTATCTTGATGAATTTGAATATTACCGCGATTGCCAGCAAAAATCATAACCGGCATCGCTCTTTCCGATAGTTGGTAGAGTAGATCGGGGATTTTCTCAGTAGGAAAAGGAAAAGTACACTCTCCCTCAGCAATTTGCATGGCCGAATAACGGTCTACTCCAAAGTTCTTCAGCATACCAAAAAAATCGTGAGGATCACGAATTTCTTTCCAAGCCTTGATGAAATCCAATCGATCAACTTTGGATGTAGTTTTCGCAGACTCCACAATGGGATCTACCGAAAAATCATTGACAAGGCTTGCTTTTGCTTTGATCTCCGCAAAAACTTGGTCGGAATGGGGATTGAGAATAATCACCTTGGTCACGGCATCACCAAATCGATCAAAAACTTGAATACTGCGCATGATTCCAGTGCCCTTGGGTTGCTCTACGGCAAATATATGATTCCATCCGTGGAAGAACGCCCTTGTTTCAATAGCACCAATAACAGTCGCGACTGGACCAGATATTTCAACTTCCTCAAACTCGCCCTTATGCTCCAAAACGCAAGCTTCATTGCGGGTTAGCGACATCACTCGCCCAAGGGTTTTAAATGCCTTAATGCATTCTGAAGGAGTTATCTCAAGTAATGTTCCTTGACCCGTATGGAAAAGCAGTTCCGCTTCTGACACACCCAAGGATTGAGCTGCTTCACGGAATCTCAATTGAGGATTTTGTTCTTTTAGTTGATTGTAATCTGTTACGAGCGATTTTAGATTTGAAGTAGTTAACATAGTAGGTAGGTTTTAAACGTTGATTAATTTTGATTTTGGTACAATGAGTGGACAAGTCGAGCAAGGATGGTAAATCACATCGACTGGATGTCCAAGGGCATTTTCTAGGATATCCGCTTTCAAGCATTGTTCTGCCGGACTGCACTCGAGTAGCTGTCCAGCTTTTAAAAAAATAAAGTCATCACTATATCGTGCCGCTAAATTGATGTCGTGAACAATCGCAATAACCGTAAGCTTCTCTGCATTGCAAAGCTCTTTTAACAACTCAAAAATTTCTTGTTGACAAGACAAGTCAAGATTATTTGCGGGTTCGTCAAGGAGTAAAAATGGTGAGGGATGATCACTGAGAAAAACTTGAAGAAGCGTTCGTGCAAAGTGAACCTTTTGGCGTTCCCCACCTGATAAACTTTGTATGTTTCGACTTCGCAATTTTTCAAGAGAAAGTAATTTGATGATTTCCGAAGTTTTTTCCGCAACGATATCCTCTGATTTCGAATGCGGGAAAGCTCCCAATTCAATGACTTCTTCTACGCTAAAAGAAAAACCTGCGATGTGCTGCTGGGGAAGAATTGCCCGAAACTTTGCTAAATCACCAATGGGAATATGCCGCAAATCTTGTCCGAATACTTTAACTTCACCCGCATAATTCAATTCTTCGCCCGACAAAACCGAAAGTAATGAGGATTTACCGGCACCATTTCGACCAATAATGGAAATAAATCGGCTGGGTCTAATACTGAGCGTGAGATTTTGTAAAATTGTCGAACGCTCTTTTACCAACGAAACGTTTTTCAACTCAATCATAGCAACTGGCGTTTTTGTTTAAAAAGTAAATACAGGAAGAACGGGCCACCAACCACCGAGGTGATAATTCCTATGGGAAGCTCCGCTGGCTGGATGAGCGTTCGGGAAAAGACGTCAGCCAACAACAGTAAAATCGCCCCGCCCCAAATTGAAAATGGTATAACCATGCGATGAGATGGACCAAACCAAGTGCGAATAATATGTGGAACCACCAAACCCACAAACCCAATGGCCCCACAAAAAGCTACAGCTACTCCAACGCAAAGCGCAGAAACAAAAATGATTGACCTATTGACCCTATCTGGGGAAACTCCCATTGAAAATGCGGATGAGTCGCCTAATGACAAAGCATCTAGAGTTTTAACTTGTCGAAGAAAAAACACAATGCAGAAAATGGCTACTGGGAATATGAGCATTAACTTCTGCCAGGTAATACCCCCCAAATCTCCCATAGACCAAAAAGTAAACGACCGAATCGCGATATCATCGGAAAGGTAAATGATGAAACCAGTTAAGGCACCAAATATGGCGTTTAGAGCAATACCTGCAAGTATGAGTAAATATACGTCCGTCTTTCCCCAGCGTCGACTAAAATTGTAAATTACCAGACAAACCACCAGGCTGCCTATAAAAGCAAATACCGGAAGAATATAGATACCCAATACATGCTGAATAGCCGTAGGAAGCAAAAACGAAAGTGATAATACCACAACGGCACTAAAAGATGCGCCGGTAGTAACACCTATAATTCCGGCATCGATCAACGGATTGCGAAAAATGCCTTGCAGCGCTGCTCCACTAACTGCCAACATAGCGCCAATGAGCATTGCACCCAAACTACGAGGCAATCGCAAATCCCACAAAACACTCTTTTGCAATGAACTACCATTGAATGCAGCGAATATAGAGGTTTGCACCGCGCCTATGTGCAGACTAATAATAAATAGCAGCCCCAATAAGGTCGGGAAAATCCAACTGCGATGATGAATTAAATTCACTTGCGTTTTCATTGACCTTGGAGCATGGTATTAAGTTGTTCGACGGCTTGCCCCAAACGAGGTCCAAAATTGTTGAGCAAAGCAGCGTCCATTGCCAAAAAAGCACGGTTCTTACCTGCATTGGTCTCTTTTATTCCGGGAATTTTCAAAATCCCTTCTTCACCACCTAATGAAGCATATCCCGTATTAAAAAATAAGAGATAATCGGGATTGGCAGCGGCAAGAGCCTCCGGAGTTAAGGATCGAAAACCCTCAAAGTCAGTAACTGCAGGTTGACCACCAGCCATCCGAATCAAGGAGGATGCAAATGTGTTTTCACCCGCTATGTTGAGAGCTCCCGCCCCTCTTGCATATATAAAAATCACTTTGGGACCATCAGCGCTTACTGTTTTACTCTCCGGTAAATTAGCAACTAAAGTCTGAGCAGCCTCGGAACGACCAAATAGCGAACCTAAAGAATCTATCATTTTGGCGGTAGACGCCAGGGTGTAATCTTGGTGAAATTCAATCAAATCAATTCCGTACTTACGGATTCTAACTCGCAACTCGTCGGATAAAAATCCTGATGTAGTAACTACTACGGATGGATTCAATGCGAGTAGAGTCTCCAATTTTATTTGAGAATGATGCCCTAAATCCTGAACT
>REDE01000175.1 GCA_007693635.1 Flavobacteriales bacterium
CGCGCCTCACCGCCGCAAACAGCCGCCTGAGCGCTTTCGTGGTATGTAGATGGGCGCAGAAGTTCAGCGGCACGATTACCAGAGGGACCGAAAGTGAGTCCGAATACTCGAGAATGTCTGCATGAAGCGGAATGAAGCATCCGCCGGCGTCATCATCAGTTTGTAGCAGTTCTATCTTTTTCTGAGCAAAAGCGAGCAGCGCCGCACTGGAATCAAGCCCGTACACCGTGAACCCCGCCCCAACGAGAGCCGACGAAACCCGCCCGGTCCCGCAGCCAGGCTCAAGCACCGGCCCCCCGGTCTGTCGGGCAAGATCGAGGTAAACCTCGACATCCTCAACCACACCCGCATGCATCGCATCGTAAATATCCGGACAGTCATACAGGCTTTGCACCCGATTATCTTGACAGACAAGCCCCTCCCTCGCTACCCTTCGCCTTCAACAAAGGGCCCATAGCTCAGTTGGTTAGAGCAGTGGACTCATAATCCATTGGTCGTAGGTTCAAGTCCTACTGGGCCCATTTTTTTATGATAGGCTAAATCGTTACTTTGTAATGTTTTAGCCGAACTATTCCATGTGACCAGAACAACTGGAGCATGACAAATTTTACTAACGTCAACAAAACGTCAATAACGTTTTGAATTGATGTGGAGGTTTGTTATGCATCAGTACAAGATGAGTCGACGCAGAACCAAGTCTGGTTTCACCTACACAGCTAGTTTTCTTCAAGAAAACGGAACCTACACTAGCTATTTATCACTGTCCACAACTTGTGAGAAAAAAGCACACCAACTAGCAGCGGCAAAATTAGCAGAAAGACAATTGGCTTTACACATTAAATCCACTGAACAGGTAAAACCTAGAATACCAAGTTTTGCTGAATACTCAAACAACTTTTATGACTGGGACGGAAAATGGGCAAAAAGTAAACGTTCATTGAATAGAAGAACCTCTCAGGAGCAGTGTGAACGATTAGCAGCTGACCTGAAAAATCATTTACTCCCATTTTTTGGACAATATATGCTTGATACTATTTCAATATCAGGTATTACAAATTTCCGTGTTATGCTTTTCGACCAAGGTAAAACCTCAGCAACTATAAATCACATTTTAGGGGCTCTGGGTAATATCTTAAATTTTGCGGTCGATGAGGAAATATTGGTTACTAGTCCCAAGATCGCTCGTGCTTCAATTTATCAACCTGAAAAAGGTATTTTAAACGAAGATGAAATACACAAATTGTGGAATATCTCTTGGGAAGATAAAAGAACAAAAGTAGCCATGTTAATAGGGCACATTTGTGGTTATAGACAAGGGGAGATATTAGGAATCAGATTAGGGGATATAAAAAAAGACCATATTGAGATTGAAGGATCATGGAATACAAAAAAGCGGGGTAGAAATAAGTTAACCAAAAATTACAAAAAGCATAGGACAGTACCAATTACAGAAGCACTCCGTTCTGAAATTGAACAATTAATTGATTCAAACCCTTATAAGCGAAGTGACTCCTATCTCTTTTATTCTTCACTCCCAAATAAGCCCATGGAACACAATGTTCTAATAGATAATTTTTATGCGGCATTAGCATCAATCGGAATTGATGAGAAGCAAAGGAAAGAAAGAAACATAACATTTCATAGTTCCCGTCATTTCTTTAATACACTAATGTTAAGAGGAGGTCTATCAGTACAGGTGGTTCAACTATTTACCGGACATTTAACGAAAGAAATGACAGAGAGGTACAATCATACTCACCATGAAGACCCTAAACTGGTCAGAGGTGTTCAAGAACGGTTTTGTCAAAAAACCTGATGCCGAAGAAATATAATCAGGTGAATCAACTCGACTAAAGGAGGAGGAAAGATTTTTCAACTTCGGCTGTCATTGAATTCTAGGAAAAACCGATTAACGATAAATCACTTTACCCTGTTCATAAAACCAGAGAGGCCTTACTGCCCAGAATCATAAACGGTAAATCTATTCATCTGATGGATCCAGTTTTTTCTTTCCAATAAATCAGCATGTTTACAACAAAGTATTTAATTCCAGCTCGTCTACCTATGACCCTGTATCTACTGTATCTACTGGATCAATCCGCCATTCCGCCATAGAATAATCTAAGTTGTTATCTTGTATAATATTATTTTGTGGCGGCTTGTATGGCGAGTTGGCACTTTAGATCCTATCCGCCATTCAAGTCGCCATTAGTTAAGCTGTTATCATATATAGAATTATTTTCATTTATGGCGGGATGGCGATTTTTTTCTAGATAACGCTCCCACGCATCAAAGAAAAATTCTCTTTGATACCCACGACAATGTGAAGTTAGTTTTATTGGCTTGATTCCGTACGGTTTTAGAAGTCGAGCAACTCCAGACAGCGCGATATCTCCCCCGGTTCGGCAGAGCCGAGATCATCCGCAAAGGCCACTTCGTTGCCGGATACCTCTTCCACGATGATGACCTCAGTTGAATCGGCTCCGGCGGCAGCCGCTCCATGTCGTGCCAGCCACTGCTGATACTCCTCGAACTTGCCGGGCGTCCGGAGCAACACGCCATCCCGGGAAGGTGCCCAGGTCGCGAAACCAAGGTGCTCGAGGGACCACGCATTCCAGCCAGCCCCATTGCCTTCCCATCGATGAAGCCACACGCGCACGTCGCTCTTCCTTCCTTTGTCCATCTAACGCTCAGCATCAGCGGCGGCGCGCAACGCGGTCCGCTGCATGCTGTTGTTAT
>REDE01000161.1 GCA_007693635.1 Flavobacteriales bacterium
TTCATAGTCGCCGTATTCGCAATCGCAGCAAATTCACTGAATGCCCAAAACTACTACGACTCTTCAGGTGATTTAATAAATGAGGTGCAAGACAAAGACAGTATCAATAATATCTTCATTTACGAAGTAGGATATACTTTTTCACCCTACAGCTTCAACCAAACTCGCTTGATTTTTGACGCCTCTAATTATATTTTCGAAGATATCGACGAAGTGATTGCAGCGAGAACCGCCAATCTACACTCATTTTTCTTAGGAACAAAAGGCTACTTAGGAGCATCAAGAAAAACGGTGGTTTACTTTGGGGCGAATTTGCACACTTCTCAACAATTAAATTTCTTAAACGTAGAGATATCAGCAGGACGGAGTTGGATGCTAACACCTTTTGATAATCAATACTTTAGGTTTAATACCCAGCTCGGAATAAATTTAAATACCGTGGGCTACAACCTAGAAAACAACCCAAACGATGCCGGAATTAGCCAACGTAATTTAAGTGCCATATCCTCCATCGAACTCCAAATCCCCATTTACAAAAAATTGTGCTTCTTTGTCCGAGGAACCGCTGCCTTACCCTTTTACACGTGGAAACAAATCAGTTTTCCCATTGAAGAAACAACAGAGGGTACCAGATTTCAAGCATTTAATCCGAAGGATAACGCCGATATTCTCACCATCGAACCCAACGGCAATCGATTATTCAATAGCTTTTTCTTCTTTACCACCGGGATTTCGTTTAGTTTTAAGTAGGTGTGTAAAGTACCCACCGACCATTTTGACATTATTTCTAATCAAATCAGCGAACGAATTGTACGCAATGAAAATATCGGAGTCGTTAATCACAAAAACACCAATCAGCTTCAAACACTATGGCTTTTTCTATTAACACAACCAATCAGAACGATACTCCTCACCGAAACATAAATCGCGTACCTCCAAACCTGTCAACAAAATCAACCGGTCAGCTCTTTTGAAATTTTCATCAAGAAGGATCTTGAAGTTTATGCTTGCTAAAAAATGTATCCCCAACACTTTTTCCTTGAAAAAATAGCCCATTGGAAATCCCTTGCTACTGACTGAGAGTCACCCCCCTCTATTCCATCATCAAAAAAAAGCGACAAAACCAAAATCTGATTTTGTCGCTTAGTATTTTACGAAATAAGACAACCGCAGTTGTCTAAGTCATTTAACTCAAGCCTGATCGCGAAGTAAAGCACTTGCGCGATAGCGATCGTCGCCAAAGCGCTGGTGAAGGGCGTCGAGGGTCGATAGGACGTTTGCCAGACCGATTTCCTTACCCCACCCGATTAAACCCTTGGGGTAATTGACCCCCTTGGTCATGGCTAACTCGACGTCGCGCTCGGAGGCAATGCCTAAAAATACTGCATCATAGGCCTCGTTGATGAGCATGGCCAATATGCGCTGAAGAATGTATTGTCCTAACTCCTCATTCTCATTAGGACTTGGAGCTGGGGCGTCTGCGGCGTAGGAATAAAAACCACGACCGGTTTTGCGCCCCAATAATCCGGCCTCCATCATGCGCTTCTGGGTGAGTGAAGGACGGTAGCGAGGATCGAAATACATCTGTGTCCAAACGGTTTCGGACACCACGTAATTGACATCATGACCAATTAAATCCATTAATTCAAAGGGACCCATTTTGAACCCCCCTAAGGTTTTCATTGCCCAATCAATGGTAGCGGCATCGGCAACGCCCTCATCGAGCATTTTAACCGCCTCGGCGTAAAAGGGTCGGGCAATGCGGTTGACTATAAAACCCGGGGTATCTTTGGCTAAAACCGTAGTTTTACCCCAAGAATCAACCAACGAACGCGCCGCTTGTACCATCTCCATATCGGAAGAAATGGCGGGAATGATCTCCACCAAGGGCATGAGTGGAGCTGGATTGAAGAAGTGAATACCAAAAACCCGCTGGGGATATTTGAGTCCGGCAGCTAGGGAAGCGATGGATAAACTCGAGGTGTTGGAGGTCAGCATAGCATCCTCGGGAATAATCTCCTCCAGTCGCTGAAAAACCATTTTTTTGACGTCTAAATTCTCGACAATGGCCTCGATGACGAGCTCACAACCGGCCATCTCGCGCAAATCTTCCGCATAGCGAATTCGCGCTTGGATACTGACAGCTTCCTCCTCGGTTAACTTGGACTTTTCCACCAGACGATTGAGAACTTTAACCAATGCGGAACGACTATTCTGCAGTGCATCTACTTCTTGGTCAAACAACACCACCTGGTGTCCACTCTGCGCTGCTACCTGGGCGATACCGCTGCCCATCGCGCCTGCTCCTACTACTCCGACTTTAATCATAGCTACTATTTTCCTGTAAATTCTGGATTGCGTTTTTCTAAAAATGCGGCAACACCTTCTTTAAAATCTTCGGTATTGCCCGCTTGGGTCTGTAAATCATCCTCACATTGAAGTTGGGTGTCGAGGTCGTTGGTCAAGGATTTATTGAGTGCTTTCTTGGTCAACATCAATCCTTTGGTAGGCATCATGGCCAACTGACGCGCAAGTTTCAATGCCTCTGCTTCGAAAACATCATCGTCGAAGGCTTTGTAAATCATCCCCATAGTCACAGCTTCATCGGCTTTAACGGGATCTGCGGTCATCATTAGAGCCGTAGCCCGAGCCATTCCCACCAATCGGGGCAGCATAAATGTACCTCCGCTATCGGGAATGAGGCCAATTTTTATAAATGCCTGAATAAAAGTAGCTGAGCGGGTAGCAACAACAATGTCACCCGCAAGGGCAATATTTGCTCCGGCACCAGCAGCTACACCATTTACCGCAACGACCAAGGGTTTGGGCAAATTGCGCATTTTATGGATAATCGGGTTGTAGTGCTGACTAACAATACTAGACAGTTCGGGGCCACCCGGCTCGATCGCTTCTTTTAAATCCTGACCCGCACAAAAAGCTTTGCCTTGGGCAGTCATCAGTACCGCCCGAACGCTATCGTTATTCGCCGCCTCATCCAAAGCGTCCTGTAACTCAAAAGCCATGGGCTTAATAAAGCTGTTGAACTTCTCCGGACGATCGAGTAAAATAGTCATTACGCCCTGATCAATAGATGTTTGAATATAATTTGCCATATGAGAAAATTTTTCCCCGAAGTTACTACAAGCAACTTGCTATGGCAAATATTATTTTTATGTGGAGTTTTCTATTTCCACAAAAACATTTATTTTTCTTGCAGCGCCAAATAAGGAATTTGCGAATGATACGCCACTTTGGTGCTCACACTGCGGCGGAAGAGTCCTTCGAAGAAACTGTAATTACGCGACATCAAGGCGACCATATCCGCGCCACGCGTTGCCGCAAATTCCAAGATATTCTTTTCTACGGAGTCGCCGTTGATGACTTCAAAACTATGTTTTACACCTTCAAGCAGAGGCGAAATACGAGCTTTGGCCTCTGTGACTGTTGCCTCGTCGATCTCGTAATTGACCACCACATGGGTTACGATGATTTCCGCGCCAAAAAGTTGAGCGATATTGCGCAATTCTGCTAGGGCTTTATCGGATTTTTTCGAACGGAAATCCGAACCGTATACGATCGTATCAATTTCGGAAAAATTACGTCCTTTGGGAATTGAAAGTACTGGGCAATCGACATTGTGTAGAATGGATGCTGCATTTGAACCAATCAGAACCTCTTCGAGTCCGCTGGCACCTTTGGTTCCTAAAACCACCATATCGGCATTGAGTTCTTCCACCAATTCCTTTACCAGGCGAATGGGATTACCCATCTGCACAAGCGTGCGGAAAGCGACTTTCTCCTCGGTGAGACGATTCGCTACTTTTTCCATTGCCTCTTCCGCGTTGGATTTCATCACGTCGAGCAGTGAATGGGTCATTATGGTTTCTGCGTATGGCAGGTCGTAGGCGTTCATAACAACGATTTCAGCTCCGGTTTTACGCGCAATAAAAATGGCGTATTCCATCGCGTACTCGGCGCCTTTACTAAAATCAGTTGGGAAAATGACGGTTTGCATGGTATTGAAATTTGCTACGAAGATACACAAAAGCCCACATCAATTAAATGACTAAGCTCATTAAATTTTTGGTTCGTGATTAAGCAGAGTACGAATGGCCTCTTCGATTTCTTCGCTGGCAAAAGGAAGACCTTTTACTTTGTTGAGCGGAATCATCTTGCGATCCGTATGCATGCGCAGCCAGCCATAGAGTTGTCCCGAATTCATTTCCGGAATTAGAATGTGGGTGAAGCGCGAAAAAATCTCCTCCAAATTACTCGGTAAAGGATGGATATACCTCAGGTGAGCCTGTGAAACGGATAGTCCTTCAGCGGTAAGGCGAATAACGGCTTCACGAATAGCCCCGAAGGTAGATCCCCAACCGAGAACCAGAACTTCTGCATTTTCCTCACCCCATTCGATTTCCAGTGGTGGCACGGGAACGGCATTGACTTTTTGGGCACGAAGATTCACCATTTTTTGGTGATTTTCAGGGTCGTACGAGACATTTCCCGTATTGTGTTCCTTTTCCAATCCCCCTACTCGATGCTCCAATCCGGGCATTCCGGGGATGGCCCACTTACGGACGCCTTTTTCGTCGCGCAAATACGGCAGATATTGCTCGTCATCGGCTTTGGCATACGGGGGATGAATGGATTGTAGGTCACTAGATGCCGGGAATTTCCAGGGTTGCGAACCGTTAGCCAAAAATCCATCGGACAAAATCATCACAGGAGTCATGTGTTCCAGAGCGATCTTTGATGCCGTAAAGGCGATATCAAAACAGTCTACCGGTGAGCGGGGCGCCAAAACAGGCATGGGAGCTTCACCATTTCTACCAAACAAAGCCTGATTCAGATCAGACTGTTCGGTCTTGGTGGGCAAGCCGGTAGAGGGGCCTCCACGCTGCACATTCACCACCACTAGGGGCAATTCAAGAATTACGGCCAATCCCAACCCCTCGCCTTTTAGGGCAATTCCCGGTCCGGATGACCCGGTAACTGCTAGAGCGCCTCCAAAAGCGGCTCCAATTGCTGAGGTTATAGCTGCGATCTCGTCTTCTGCCTGAAAAGTTCGAACCCCAAAATGCTTCTGTCGCGATAGTTCGTGTAAAATATCCGAGGCGGGTGTAATGGGGTAACTGCCGTAAAACAGTGGTCTGTCGGCCTTACGCGCAGCGGCGATAAGTCCCAAAGCCAGGGCTTGATTTCCCATGATACTTCGGTACTTTCCGGGCTCGAGATGCGCAGAGTCCAGACGGAAACGCACGGCACTTTCTTCAATAGTTTCGCCTAAATGAAAGCCAGCACGTAGGGCGCGGACGTTGGCCTCAAAGGCTTCCGAACCCCGCTTAAATTTATCGGCCACCAGATTTTCACCTTGCTCCAAGGATCTGCTGTACATCCAGTAAATAAGTCCCAAAGCAAGAAAATTCTTTGACCGGGCTTTTTCTCTCGGGTTACCGGGAATATCGATCAAAGCCTCCTTGGTCATTTGCGTAAGATCGAAACGCAAGAGTTTGTAATTTTCTTCCAAAGAAGGGTCATCCAGCGGATTGGTGCTCAACTTTGCCAGTTCTAGACTTCTACGGGAAAAACCGGCTTCGTCTACGATTAGAATTCCGCCCTTGCGCAGTTGGTCGATATTTTTTGTTAGTGCCGCAGCATTAAAAGCCACCAAGGCATCCACCAACGAGCCTGGGGTAAAAATTCGCTGCGAACCGAAGTTGATGCGAAATCCCGAAACGCCCGAGACGGTTCCGATGGGTGCCCGAATCTCGGCGGGAAAATCGGGGAAGGTGCTTAGGTCCTGCCCTTCCAAGGCGGTATTTTGAGAAAACTGAAATCCTGTAAGCTGAATACCATCGCCAGAATCACCGGCAAATAAGATGGTTGCTCGTTCGAGAATTTTAGGCGGCTGTTTGGTCATGATCTAAATTTTACAAACTTCCTTCCTGCACCACTCTATTAATGTTGGGAACGTACTTTTTGATGGTCATTTCCACCCCACTTTTCAGAGTCATTTGGTTGACCCTGCATCCCGTGCAAGCTCCGTGAAGTTTGACTACAACGGTGAGGTCGTCTTTGACTTCAACCAATGAAATATCACCTCCATCGGACTGCAAAAAGGGTCGAATTTCGTCGAGGGCGATATGGATCTTGTCCACTATTTCCGTTGTAGTCATATATTTTTGTTTTATATCGATCGGGTTTATTTCAGGAACTGCTTTTTCATCCAGACTGAGTCTTGATTATTTCGCCTTTACCGCACTACATCCTGCCATAGTGGTAATGCGTACCGCTTCTGTGGGAGGGAGGTTTTCGTTGCGGGCAACACACTGCTCCACCATATTGCGACACACTTCGCGGAAAGCTTCGGCGGCAAGGGTATTTCCTTGCAGAACCGCTGGACGTCCAACATCGCCGGCTTCGCGAATGCTTTGAATTAGTGGAATTTCGCCAAGGAAAGGAACTTCCAAAGTTTGCGCTAGGTTGCGGGCACCTTCACGACCAAAAATATAGTATTTATTTTCGGGCAATTCCTCTGGAGTGAAGTAGGCCATATTTTCTACGATGCCCAGTACAGGCACATTAATATTCGGTACGCGGAACATTCCCACGCCTTTGCGCGCATCAGCTAGGGCAATAGTTTGAGGTGTACTAACTACCACTGCACCCGTTAGAGGCACGGCCTGAACTACGCTCAAGTGAATATCACCGGTTCCGGGAGGCAGATCGATCAGCAAGAAATCCAGCTCTCCCCAGTGCGCATCCCAGATCAATTGATTCAATGCCTTTGAGGCCATTGGTCCGCGCCACACAACAGCTTGATCCGTACCCGCGAAAAAACCGATGGAAAGCAATTTCACTCCGTAACTTTCCACTGGCTGCATCATACTTTTCCCGTTTACTTCTACCGCTACTGGTTTCACGTTGGGAACATCAAACATAATGGGCATACTCGGACCGTAGATATCGGCGTCGACCAATCCCACTTTAAAACCCATTTCCGCCAAAGTAACGGCAAGGTTAGCGGTTAAAGTCGATTTTCCTACACCACCTTTTCCAGAGGCGATGGCGATGATATTTTCTACACCCGGTATGCGGTTCCCTTTAATCTCGTTAGCTTTAGGCTTTTCGGGCTGTTCCACTACGTGTGTGCGGACTTTCACCTTGAGTTTAGGATGAATATGCTCATGCAGTGCTTTGAGAATATCAACCTCCAATTTTTTCTTAACGTGAAGTGTGGGCTGTGGAGAGTCTACATCCACCTCTACCTCTTCTCCAAATATTTGAATGTTACGTACCAATCCTGCTTCGACAATATTCTCTGTGGCGCCAGAGAAAACAACTTTTGCCAGTCCTTCCAAAACTTGCTCGCGCGTTACCATGTAGTATTATTTTGTTCGTGTTTGCAACGATGTAAATGTATTAATTCCAATTCAGAAAACTAACCTTTAGCAAAACCAAATGTTTTCCAATCGGTCAGTTTTTGCAAAACAAAGGTACAATCGCCAAGCTGAACAAAAAGTCAAAATACTGTGTTTTGAAAGGGTCGGATGGAATTACATCAAGATTCTGAAAATCAAAATCATTTTACATGGAAAAGATCAAAATGCCCATTTTAATTGCCACTGCATACTTAGTGGTCTTTGTAATCACTTTAGGTTTTTCGCAGATATTGGCCCTGAGTATGCTCTTAGTCTCGCTCTCACCGCTACCCATTATTTGGATGGTATACAAAGTACTACGTGATGGTACTCCTTCATCATTTACGTTTGAGGAGCGATTTTATGAAGATTACAACTGCGAAAGGGTGCGTGTGAAGTCGTAGAAACTGATTTTAACGTTTACGAAAATTAGGTGCATTCTGACGCCATTCTAAGGGGCCATCACAGAAGAGCTCCATGATAATGGCTTCTTTATTCGGATCAAAAATGGCACGGGCATCGGCGGTAAGTTGTTTCCACAATTCTTCCGTATATCCGTTGCAGTCAACATCGAGAATTACGATATTGGTGCCGTAAACGATGATGTATAAAGGAGTAGCTCCATCAAGCGCGCGCAAGGTTCTTCCTGGGCGAATTTGTTCATTGCGAACAAAGTTATCAAACCAAAATCGCAAGGCATTTTCGAGTAAATATTCACTTTCGTAAGCGTAGTGATGCACGTAAAGTTTGTGTCGGTGCAATTTCCCAAATGCATTTGGCACCTTATCCGTTCCCCGAAGTTGATAAAAGGCGTAGTCGGCAAATTCTGTTTCGGCGAGTTGACCAATATCCCTAGCCTTCAAATTGAGGTATTTCTCTTCGTAACGATCGGCCATTTTCTCATTAAACGCGGCAAGTCTTTGCTTGCCCTCCTCGGGTTGAGCGTAGCCTATGAATGAGAAAAAAACGAGTCCGAGGGTAAAGAAAACTTTAGACATATGAAAAAGTGAATTATTGAAGTGAGCTGATGTAAGAACAGAGATAGGATGTCAAAAATACTGCCATTATCGTCTTGAAGCAATTCTGCTCATTAGATCAATATAAAGATAAAACATTGGTCCAAAAAGCAAGTCAACATCATAAAAATTTGAGCGAGGCATATATTGATGTAAATAACCAAGTTCTAGACGGGCCCAATCCCAAAAACGATAACCAATTCCAGCGTAGTTACGGCTTTGTGACAAATGATTAGTGGAAGAAAAATCACCTCCAAATTCCACATGCACCTCAGAGTAAAGATTCAAATAAACTGTATTATTCACATAAAAATAGTCATTATTTAACGGGATTCTAGTACGAAGTCTATAACGAAGTCTGAAATTTTGTCTAACTTCAGGTTGATCTAAAGCACGCCATCGAGATTCAAAACGAATTCTATGCGTGAAATTATATCTTCCGTAATAAGCATTATTATTAATTTGTAGTGTTGATCGAAGTTCACGTTCACCAAAAACCGGAAGATCTGATTCTGTAACTGTTCGCTCCATAGAATTCACCCAACCAATAGGAGAGATACTAACTCGCGTTAATTTTGCAAACTGATAACCTATCCAAGGTCGAATACTAAGGCGAAGCGGGTTGTCGGTAATTAAGCTAGATTCAACATCAGATTGACGTCGATAAACCACATCTAGATCCCAATTCCATTTAGATTCTTGGCTAAAAAAGTCGGAGAAGTTCCATTTTGTAAAAAGTATTTGGTGTCTATTGATATTGCGAACATCGTCAAAATCTTGAGCGCAAATATTCCCGCTCAACAAAACAAAACAAAACAAAACAACTTTCAGCTCCTTATTCATCAACGCCGCATTTCTGTTTTACTCATTAGGTCAATAAACAAATAGAACATGGGACCTCGACTCAAATCATATTGAAAATTATTACCTCTAGTATTATACTGATGCAAATAACCAAGTTCTACGCGCACCCAATCCCAGAATCGATATCCTAAGCCTAGATAGTTTCGATTTTGACTAAAATAATTAGTCCCAAAATCCCGACCAAATTCCACATGAATTTCGGAATACTGGCTGATATACCAAGTTTTGTTAGTGTAGAAATAATTTGTATTCAGTGGAATTCGAGTTCGAAGCCTGTATCGAAATCTAAAATTATGGTTTGTTCGATTCGCAGAAATCCCTTCCCACTCTTGATTATCTATTCCGCGCCACCTCGATTCAAAACGCATTCGGTGAGTAAAATTAAACCGTCCATAGTACGCGTAGTTATTAATTTGCAGTGTTGTTCGAAGTTCACGCTCAAAAGGACGGTCTAAGTCAGAATCTAAAGGAAAACGAGGGGCAGAGTAATAAACCCCAATTGGATTTAAACTAACGCGTGTAAGCTTCGTAAATTGATAAGCAATCCAAGGCCGAATACTTTGACGCAAAGGGTTGCTCCAAAAATCAGTTTGCCCCAATTCACTTTGACGTCGATAAACAACGTCCAATTCCCATACCCATTTAGTTGAATCATTAAAAAAATCTGCAATGGTATACTTAGTATACAATATACGGTTGTCTAGCATTTCTCTATCCTGACCAAAAGCAGTATTTACCAGAAGTAAAAAGATGATACTTGTTATTATTCTCTTGATCATAAACCTAAAAGCCTTTTAATCCGGTCTGGCAAATTTTCTCTTCGCATTCTTCGATCGAGTCTTTTTACATCTTCATCTTCATTAGGAGCATTTGCTAACTCTATTAATCGTTCATTTAGACGCTTTATTTCTTCAACTTTTTCTCTTAATTCCGCACCCGTTTTAAAGCGAAGGAGTTCTCTACGCATATCGGGAAGTAATCGCTCGACACCTTTTGAATAGATATTACTGCGAATTCTCGACTCAAGCATTCGATCAAAAAACGGATTTTCACGGAATATAATAAAGGCGGAATCTAAAGATTCTGGCATACGATCAATTTTTTCCAAATCGTAGAATACGTCAACCATAGCTTGAGACAAATCAATAATACGATTTCCTTTTGTCACTCTTTGTTCAAAACTCTCAGTAGTTGCGTAATCGCGGACCATATCTTCTCGCAGCTGATTTTCAAATCGATCAAAAACTTCTCGTTGAAGCTGACTCTTCTGCATTGCTGCGCCTCGAATCAACGCTCCTTTATCTGTGGGCAAAACGAATAGTGAATCTGTTTTTTGCCCCACATAAATCAGATTCAATTTATTAAACAAGTCAACAATTTGTTGGTCTATCTCTTGAATTTCTTTTTCTTTTTGAATTATTGAAATTTTTTCGTCAACCCAAGCTATCCAAATTGACATTTTATTTTGCAGCTCCTGATAAAAACGATCAAGATTTTCAACTAAGCTGTCTGGACCTATAATGTATCGACTGTATTCAACATTAAAGTTTCTAGATCTATTGTTAAAATCATACTTTAAATTAAAGGTTTTTGTAAGGCCCGGAACCCCATCTTTAAAGAATATATCTCTATTGTTATAATCAAAAAAATCAGTGTTAATTCGTCTTGCAGCTCTTTCAATACGAACTAACACATTCTCTGCGTGCTCCAGAAAAGCATAGGCCATTGCAGTCGAGTCGTTCCTCTGACGATTCAGTTTAATTGCAGGAAGTGAAATAATACTATCGACTTCTTTAAGCGAATGAGAAACTCGGCTTAACAAATCTTCCGCTCTTTCTATATCTTCATCAGGATAAATGTATTTAAAACGTCTAGTGAAATTTATTATGGGAGGATGAATTTCAGAAATCACTCCAATTATTGATTTTTTTGCGTCAAATATTTCAAAAACATCCCTCAAAAATTGGTTTCCTTTTTGTTGGCATTGTTGCTCGGGGTCTTCATCCCGGTAACCATTATCGAAGTCCAAACCAAATCCTTTTTCGCCAATTTCAAAATTTAGATCATCTATACCCGCATATAAGGCAGTTAAACGATCCTTTACATCATAAAAAACAAGATCATACAACGTATCTCTAGTATTAACGCTATCGACGCTAATCACCAAAATATCCGTTAGAAAACCCTTAGTATAATTCCGGTTCTCAATAAATTCTAATCCTTCATTAAAGTACTGCAAATTCCATTCGCCATTCATAAAACCATTGTCATCAAAACTACCTTTTACGGTAACTTTTCGACCATCTATATCTCGTTCATATTCATAATTACCCGTTGCTACGCCATCTTGAAAGCTTAAAGAAGAAGTAACAGATTTCCCAACAGCTTTACTTGCTTCTATACGGCTTCTTTGTGTTTGCCAAGTCCCGTGAGGGCGTCCATTTCGATAATTTCCTAATACCCTAAACTGTTCGCCATTAAGTTCAGATTCAACCCTTAAATTTTTGATTCCCAAAAGTGTAACATCATAAACACTTTGCTCATACTCCCATTTACCACGCTTAATTCCTCTACTAAAATTTCCTTGAATTTCAACGTTGCTAACCCTCATTGCTTCTTCTTTAAGAAGCAGATCAGAATTAAACCTAAAACTTCCTTGAAACTGTATAGAGTCGTCTGAGATTGCGTAGTATGCATAAATAGCACGACCTTTCACCGTGTCCATTATGGTATAATCACCATTAAAATAGAGCAACCTTTGACTATATGAAGTAAACGGCAAGCCTAGTAGCAGTAAGCAAATAATGAAAATGCTTTTTTTATGAATTGATAACATATTGCTATAATTAAAACTTGCGCAATGGTCTAAACAAAAAATACCCAAATTCGATAAAGAATGCTTGCATCATTCCGGTATCGCCAATTCCTCCATAAGGATTAGTTTGCGGATCGCGCTCACCGGGAAAAATTCCATTAGTTACCTTAACTGTTCCAAAATACCCTCTCAGTCGCATATAATATGAATCTCTCTCTAAACTAAGGCCGTAATTCATACCCAAATCAAAGCGATTCATTTCTTCGGTTTCGTAACGAAAAAAATTGCCCTCCTCTGGATACAATCCAAAACTTGAGAAACCTACGTTGTAAGAAACTTGACCACCGAAGAAAATGCGCCAATCAAATGATCGAAATATTGGCAATTCATATGCAAATAAAAAAGGCACCACTAATTGATGACTATTGATGCGAACGTCAAAATCTTTATGCAAGAAGCCTGTACGAGCGTACATCATTCCCGTATTAAAAAAAACCTTTTCCCCTATCGGATAATAGCCCTCAAAGCCAATTTGCCAACCACCAACTGTGCCTAATTCCCTGAAATAATTACTGAAATTAAGCGATGACATATTTAGTCCGCCAATAATCATAATATCATCAAACTCGTAAGGAAGATTGCCCCAATTGATGTTAGATAAAACCGGTATCTTCCACTGCTTTGAATTTTCAAATTCATCACTATGAATGGTGTCCGAACTAATAAGATCAATAGAATCTGATACTTGATGATCCTCAGAAGTGTTGTTTGAAATATTCTTTGGAGGGTCTTGACCAAAAACAGTCTGCAAGCAAATAAAAAAAAACGTTATAGAGAAAACGTATTTTGATTGATACATGAGAAGGATTAAGAATTACTCATTTTAAGGATTGGCAAAGTTAGACCCTAGCTATAAGAAATGCAAATATTGAAATAGCCTAAGTAAAAGTAATTGATTTAAGCAAGATTCCATATATAATCCTTAGCTTTGTCGACTAAATTAATGACACTTGCTTAATGACACTTGATACAATTATGCGAAACATTTTATTTATCGTAACAGCTTTAGCAATTGGAAGCAATTACCTTTATGCCCAAAAGCGATCATCGTTTTCCGAAATACAAAACCTAGATCGCTTTTCTACATTGTCTACCCGTTTTGAGTACATTCAAAATAAAAAAGATACCGTATTTGACGGTAGATTTTCGATCGAAAGTCTAGTGCGCAATAAGGGCGTTGATTCGAGTGGAACTTTTGAAGGTTTTAGTATAGATTATCATTACTGACCGAGAAAAATTAGGAGCGATGATTTAACATCGCTCCCTGGTTCAT
>REDE01000168.1 GCA_007693635.1 Flavobacteriales bacterium
ACTCTTCATTATATATTGTTTTATCGTTTGAAAAAACAAAATTAATTAACGAATGCTTTATGCAGTGATTGCAATAGCGTGCGTAATGTTCACACTATGAGTTATTTGAAAAAAAAAGATTCTCGTGTAACAGTTACAGAACGATATTTAACACCTAATGCGCTTTATTTTAACTTTTTTCCACGAAACTATTAGAGTCATCAAAGGACTCAAAATATTGAAAAAAGCAAAAGGGAGAAAAGCTAAGGTTGGAATCCCTAACACGGCAGATTGGTATGCTCCACAGGTGTTCCAAGGAACCAAAACTGAGGTTACCGTGCCAGCATCCTCTAAGGTGCGACTCAAATTTTCCGGAGCTAAATTATACTCTGGATAATTTCCTGCAAACATCCTCCCGGGAATTACAATACTCAAATACTGATCGGAGGCACTTACGTTTACTAATATCGCACTTGCTGCCGTTGCTCCCACTAATGCTGTTTCGCTTTTGGCCTTACTAAGCATTGCCATGGTTAAAATCTTAAGGAAACCACAAGCTTCCATAATGCCTCCAAAAAACATGGCTGCAAGTATTAACCAAATGGTGCTCAGCATTCCCGCCATCCCAGAAGTTTGCAGTAAGCCCGATAAAGTTTCCGCAGGGCCGTAAGTCTGTAAGATTGCATCGTGTATGAATTGGTATTTTCCTACCGTACTTATAGGCAAATCTTGAAAGGCTAGCATGCAAATTACTCCTCCCAATACGCCAAAACTCAAAGCAGGAATAGCCGGGACTTTTTTCGCAATCAATATCACCACAAGTAAAGGTACAATAAAATACCAAGCGCTAATATGGAAGTGTTCCTCTAAGACAATTTGCATGCTCAAGTCGGGGGTAAAGGCTACCGAGCTATCAAGAAAATAGTAGCCAATCCCGGCAAATAAAATCAAAGTAATGAGAAAGCTAGGAACTGTGGTAATCATTAAATATTTAATGTGCGATACCACATCTGTTCCGGCCATTGCCGCTGCAAGATTGGTGGTGTCTGATAATGGAGAAATTTTATCTCCAAAATATGCTCCGCTGATAATCGCGCCCGCAGCAATATGAGTGGGAATGCCTAAGGGTTCAGAAATAGCTATTAAGGCAATGCCAATAGTGGCAGTGGTGGACCAGCTGCTACCAATCACAATCGCAATTATCGCCGTAATAATAGCTGTTAAGGGTAAATAATAGACGGGATGCATCCATTGTACGCCGTAAAACATCATCGTAGGCACAATGCCCCCAGCCATCCATGTGCCCGATAAGGCCCCAATTAGCAAGAGAATAATGAGGGCCTGGCTGGTACTAGCAACGTTTTTTTCCACGCTCTCCATCATGCTCTGCCAATGCACGCCCCGCTTGATTCCTAAGCCCGCAGCTAGTAGTCCACTTAGTATTAATATAATTTGATTGCCCCCATCTTGAGATGCATCACCCATGATGTACACATTTGTGCCGAGTAATATGAGCAAAAATATTAGAGGACTAAGGGCTACTAAAACGTCTTTGTACGTGTGTTTCATGAATATTCTTTAAGGCCGCAAAATACAAAGCACACCTCATTTTCGCACCTCCCAATCATACACCCTTCGAACGTATGGAGGAAAACGTGCAGTATCGCTCTGAACACCATGATATTTATAGTGTAAATAGCTAACACCTTTATGTTCAAATTGCTCTTCATCGCCCCAGGAGGAGTTGAAGTTAGGAAAGCTAAATAGGATGAAAATTACTAATCCCCCTAAGGACATTTTTAATCGAAATGCCGACCGATATTTTATAGCTTCGAACATCATTAAACTGAAAAACATTATTAAAACCCCCATTTGCCATGTTAAGTCAAAATGTGTAATGCTAGCATAGGGTAGTTGATTTATTGTTTTTACTACGAAATTTTCCCAAAAATAAAGAAGGTCTAATGGATATAGCGCCCAAAATGGCAATTGGATTAGACTTCCCACAAGCAAAGCGATGATTGAGCCAATCATGATAATTGAGAGCAACGGAAGGATGAGTAAATTGGCCAACAGAAAATAGGTGGGAAACTGTCCGAAATACACTAAAGTGAAGGGCATGGTTACAATCTGTGCCGCAAGTGAAACGCTGGCTATCTGCCATGCGTAATTGATCCATTTTGTTTTGGGTTCCCACCATTCGGCGATGATGGGCTGATAACGCACAATTCCGAAGACAGCGGCGTAGCTTAGCTGAAAACCTGGGGAGAATAATAAGCTTGCATCGAGAATGAGTAAAATGAAAGCAGAAGCCGCTAAGGTGCTATAAATATTTGTGATACGACCAAGTTGCACACCCACGCTCAGCAAACTAAACATGGTGGCCGCTCTCCATACACTGGGCGATAACCCGGTCATAAGGGCGTAGGACCAAAGTACAGCTAAGGTAATGAAAGCTTGAAAACGCCACGCCCTGCCGGAAAGTAGCTTTTGGAAAATGAGCGATATCAAAAGATACAAAACGCCTACGTGTAAACCACTTACGGCTAGAATATGCACCACTCCCGCGTTGGCATATTGCTGGCGTAATTGTGGGTCGAGGTCGCTACGATCTCCTAAAACTAATGCGTACATTATCTGCTTGGCTTCACTCTGCATGTGCCAGCCCGCTATGGTTCTCTTTGCAGATGCCCGCAGTTGATCGAAAATTGTGCGTAAAGGCGCTTGGGTAGATA
>REDE01000164.1 GCA_007693635.1 Flavobacteriales bacterium
GCGTTGTTGAATATCGGCCATTTTAGCTTCGATATTCAGCGGTAAAACCTCTACGTTCCGCATTTTTAGCTGACTGCTCACAACCGAGGAGAGCTGTCTTTCCATCATAATCACGGTCACGGGTTGATAGGGGGGGAGAGCGGGAAGGCTTGGACTCAGGATTTTTACGGCGTGACCTAAAAATTTTTGTGCAATTTCGGGCGTGAAAGCCAGTTTTATGACATCCGAATGCTCAAAATACCCGTGAGGATTATGTTGGTCGCCGGCTCGTGCTTGATCCGAAAATATTGGGTAATTCAGTGTCTCTAAGATACGCATCATCAATGAAGTCCCGCTGCGTGGGAGTCCGCTGACAATGACCGTTGAGCTTTTGTTTTCCGAGGTATTGGTTTGATTCCGTGGTTCTTGTAAAACTGCTATTTTAAAGGCCTTTTCGGCTTCGAGCGGTTGATTGAGGTAGACTAGGCTATGACCAATAAGAGCGTGAATTCTAGGCGCGAAAAAGCGATTTTCGATGGATTCCAGAAAGAAGTTCAGCGCTTGTTCCCATTGTTGATTCTGAAAGTGTACGAGTCCCGCAATCATAAGAGCTTCGGGGTTATCCGGTTCGATTTCGAGGGCTTGCTGGATTTGATTTTCGGCACGCGAGTATTCGCCGCAGTTGAGCCAGAGTCGGCCAACTTGTAAAAGCCAGGCGGTATTGATGTGCGGTGGTTTTGGGATTATTGTAAGCTCTTCAATCGCGGATGAAAAGTCGTTGATAAGCAGGAAGTAGCGGATTCGGAACAACGACAAAATGTGTTTGGGGAGTAGATGTTGAAATTTTCCGAACCAGGATTCAAAATCTTTAATTTCACCCTCTGTAATCATCAAGTCCAATGCGGAAATAATATAGCGTATGGGGGGCGTTGGCGTATTCAGCAGAGGAATCAGGATGCGAATTGCCTCTTGGTTTCTTCCAGCCTCGGAGTAGCTTCGTGCCAAAAGAAATTGATTTTCAGCCAGAATATTTTGAGGTTTAGCACTGGTTCTTTCATCGAGGTAGCCCAGCTCTATGAGGTGCTGAACATGCTCATGGTTTTCAATACGACCGATTTTGTTGTTTTTAGATACTATAGCGGAAGCCCAGGTTTTAATCCTAGGCTGTTCAGGATTTTTGTAAGCCTCGTTCCAAATTCGCCCTTCCATGCGCAGATCAGCGGGTATATTCAGAAGGTGAAGAATGTTTGGTGCGACATCGAGAATGGTACACCCGCTAAGTTGAGTTCGCGGATTAATGGCTGGGCCGTTTAACAAAACCACGCCTTGTTGGTGGTGGTCTTTTTCCGCGGCAATAGGATCGTCGGGCAGTGTTGGCAGCAGGTCTTTTTTCAGTTTAAATCCATGATCAGAAACCAAAACGATATTGGTTGAATGATCGATGCATTCGAGCAAACCCTCCAGCATTGCGTCGTAGAGTCGGTAGGCGTTATTGACGATTTCAAAATATTCGGGGTACTCTCGTAGTCCCAAATGGTGAAAGTGATCTAAAGGATTGAGGTAGACTGCGTGGATATTTGCCGAACCCGTATGCAGTAGGTACGAGCTGTACATCTGCACACTCAGACTGCGCGCGAGTGCGCGGCGAACTGTGGCAATGAGTTCTATGGGAGGATTGGGCGGACAATTCTCAAAAAGAGGAGAAAGCAGATCTTCTTCAATCCAGTGTTCCTGAATTCGGAGTTGTTCAAAAATCGCTTGTTTATTTTGGGGAAATACTGCATCAGAAGGAGGTTCTTTCAGCTGCGTGAAAGCATCACTCACAATAATTCCCTTGATGTTTTCTGGTGGATAGGAAGGCCACCAACCGACAATATGACTTTCGAGATTTTGGTGGTGCGCAATTTCCCAGAATGTAGCGGCACTGCGTAATTCCGACGAAATAGGAACGGTATTATTATTCTCATCGAGGGTAACAAATCCGTGAATACCGTGATCAAAAGGGCGTAAGCCGGTAGCAATGGTTGTCCAAAGCATAGGGCTCAGCATGGGACGCAGGCTATTTAGAGGTCCTCTGGCTCCGTTGATAACCAAACCTTGAATGGTAGGAAGGAGTCCTTTTGCGACTAAAGGGTCGATGTAGTTCCAGTCAGCGGCATCCCAGCCTACAAAAAGCAGCTGTGGTTTTACGGATGAAGCAGGATCGCTTGGCAGCTGAACTTCACGATTGTGGTGTTTGTGCCAATGCGCGAGATTTTTAAAGCCTAAAGCGAGCGTGTGTAAGGGGTAAGCCATGGGACAAAGTTACATTTAGAATCCTCGACCTTGGAGCAAAAAAAAGCCGCTCGGTGAGGAGCGGCTTCATAATGAGATTCGGCGAAATTATTTCAGTTTTGCCAATTCGTCTTCGATCATACCGTAGAACTCGTCGAGTTTAGGCATAATAACGATGCGGGTACGACGGTTTGCGCTGCGACCTTCGTTGGTTTCGTTAGAAGCAACCGGGATGAATTCACCGCGTCCTGCTGCAGTTAGGCGATTAGGAGCGATTTTGTAGTCATCTTGAAGGATGCGAACAATACTGGTAGCACGCTTGACAGAAAGATCCCAGTTGTCTGACAAACAATCCGTGCTGATTGATTTGTTATCGGTGTGACCTTCCACCATAACTTCAAATCCTGGACGACTTTCGATGATTTTAGCGACTTTCGCCAAAACATCACGGCCGGCTTGGTTAACTGCAAAACTACCACTACGGAAAAGGAAGCGATCGCTAATTGAAACGAATACCACACCCTTTTCAACGTTGATGGAGATATCCTCATCGTTAAGATTTCCAATTGCACCTTTCAAGCTGGTTACCAATGCTAGGGTTACCGAGTCTTTTTTGGTCATTGCTTGCTGCATCGTGCGGATTTGCAAATCCTTTTCGCGGATACTCTCTAGAGATCTCTGAAGGTTTTCCGCCTCACGACGTGATAGCAAAGAAAGCTCCCCAATGTTCTCAGAAAGTTTGTAGTTTACACTGCGCAAGTACTCGATTTCTTTGGCGGTTTTCTTTTTGTCGTCAAGACAAGCTGCCAATTCCATACGCGCTTGACTAAGTTTGTCAGCAGTTGCGCGTTGTTCAGCTTCTAGTGCCGTGAATTTCTTTTTAGAAACGCAAGCGGTTGACATGAGTGCTAGGAATGAAAAAACAAGGATTTTTTTCATGGTGAAGTTTTAGATTAGCGTTAGAATTGAATCTGAGATTCACATCTCAGTGTTCCTTTTTTTGGGTTTTTTGTTATTAAACGAACGTTGGTTTTATTGGGTTCAAGATTATTCGTTTTGATTATTTGTCACTAAAAAACAATCATACTACTAATCTTGTACAACAGCGCGAAATTAGGTATAATTTTGACTTTTCAAAATCTTTACAACCGCAAATATCTTAAAAATTACCAAATCTTTTCATAAAGCGTAAGTTATTGATTATTAATTATTAATTCGCGTTTTTATAATTTCTAAAACAGAATATGGTTTTAACAGCGTCACCCGTTATATTTGGTTATTGATCTACTAAAATTTTTAAGTCATTGTTTAAAAGATTAGAGCTTAAACAGCATATGAAAATGCTTATGTAATTGATCGGCTGTTTGATTTAACTATATTTTTATGCTTTAGAGAAATATTAATAGATATTTTTCCGGCTTTTGTCATTCAGTTTCTCGTCATTGGTTTGTAGCAATAAGTTTTGGTTTTAGCATTCTAATAGCATTTGGAGTCGTAAAAAAAAAATGGTCACCTACAAGTGTAAGTGACCATTTGGTTATTGTTATTCAAGTCGATTATCGAACGACTCTTTTGCGTTTTCCAGCACCGCTGCTTTTCGCACCGCGAGGAAATTTGTCGCGACCTTTTTTATTATCGAATTTTTTGCGTTTTCCGTCAAAACCGCCTCTGTCTGAGCGTTGGCTGTTTTCGTTTTCTTCGCGTTCTTCGATGATAACTGAGCGATCGCCGTAGTATGCACCTACGCTAGACTTAACCAATTTAGATACGGCTGCTTTTTTAACCTCAACGAATGAGTAGCTTTTGCGCATTAGTACAAAAGCGATATCATCTGGGTTGATGTGTGCCATTTCAATTAGGAAAGTGCGCAGTTCTTGTTCACTTATTCTATCGTAGGTTCCCAAGTTGACAAAAAGTTTACTGGCGTTACCGGCAGGCTTTCTGGTTTCATTGGTAATGGAACTTTCGTTTTTATAGTACGATACCATGCCACGGAATTCTGTGCTCAGCATTCGGCTGATTAGGTCGAAAGCATCCCATGTTGATAATTCATCGCGCATGGGTTTCAGTAATTTTTCAATTTCTGGGTGCACTTCAATTTCGCGAAGTTGGCTGATTTTATCTTGCATTTTTGCTGCGATGATATCACCAGGCTCTGGAATAGAGTAGGGTAACCACTGCATACCGGCTGATTTCTCGAACATTTTGATTTTACTCTTATCTCGAGTTGTCAGAAGTGCTATTGAAATACCACTTTTACCTGCACGTGCAGTACGACCACTTCTGTGGGTGTAGTTTTCTGGCTCATCAGGTAGGTGGTAGTGAATTACGTGGGTTACGTCGCTAACATCGATACCTCTTGCGGCTACGTCGGTAGCGATAAGAAGTTGCAAGTTGCGATTGCGGTAACGTTGCATAACCATTTCGCGTTGTGCTTGAGAAAGATCACCGTGAATGGCGTCAGCGCGGTAACCGTCTTTGATAAGTTTTTCGGCTACTTCCTTTGCATCGCGTCGTGTACGTGTAAATACGATACCGAAGAAATCGGGCGTGGCGTCAATAATTCGACGTAATACTCGGAATTTCTCGTCGTTGCGAACTACAGCGTATGTGTGTTCGATATTCGCGTTTGAAGTACCGGCATTTGCTCCAGCTATTTCAATCGGACTCTTCATATAGCGCTTGGCGATACGTGAAACTTCAGCCGGCATGGTAGCAGAGAATAACCAAGTATTCTTATCTGCGGGAGTCGTCTCTAAAATAGCGTCCAACTCGTCTTTGAAGCCCATGTTGAGCATCTCGTCGGCTTCGTCGAGAACCACAACTTCAACTTCGTCAAGACGAATAGCGCCTCGGTTGATTAGATCGACCATACGGCCGGGTGTAGCAACTACAATATGAGCACCTCTTTTAATGTCTTTGATTTGTTGTACAATGTTGGCTCCTCCGTAGACAGATACTACGTTTAATTTACCACTAAAGGCACTAAATTGTTGAATATCACGCGTAATTTGCAAGCAAAGTTCACGAGTAGGACAAAGGATAAGACCACCAATATGATTTGGTAGATGTTGCATGCGGCTCACTAATGGAAGGCCAAAAGCAGCAGTTTTACCTGTACCTGTTTGCGCAAGTGCAACCACGTCCGTTTCACCAGCAAGTAGTGTAGGAATGGCTTTTTCTTGGATTGATGTTGGGGCAGTAAAGCCCATTTTGTCGATTGCGGAAATTACCTCAGCGGGTAATCCGAGTTTATGGAATGCTTCCATTAATTGTTCTGGTTTAAACATTGAAATATGCTCTGCTACCTTCTGAGGAGAACCTTTCAACGTCTGCCCGGAACAACGACTGCGGGACTGCAAATTGGAAAACTCAGCTCAAAAACACCGGAGCGTTAACTGGCCGCAAAAGTATAACACATTTCCTTCATGAGCACTATCAATTGAAAATAAATGTTTTTAGGTAATTTTGAATGTGCCGTAGAGGGGATTTATCTTTGCCGAATTAAATACGTACATCTATGTTTGATAATCTCTCGGGTAAGTTAGAAAATGCTCTTCACGTGTTGAAGGGACACGGACAAATTACAGAAGTCAATGTTGCTGAAACGATGAAGGAAGTGCGTCGTGCTCTTTTAGACGCCGACGTAAGTTTTAAGATTGCCAAAGATTTCACCAATACAGTTCGCGATAAAGCTATTGGACAAAAAGTACTTACGGCATTAAAGCCCGGTCAGGTCCTCGTTAAAGTCATGCGCGACGAGATGGCAGAGTTAATGGGCGGTGAGGCCGTAGACATTAATTTAGAAGGTAAACCAGCGGTTATTCTAATCGCGGGTCTTCAGGGTTCGGGTAAAACCACATTCAGTGCTAAACTGGCAAATTACCTACAGAAAAAGAAAAATCGCAAGGTATTGCTAACGGCTGGTGACGTGTATCGTCCGGCGGCAATTCAGCAGTTGAAGGTCTTGGGCGAGCAAATTGGCGCTGAAGTTTTCACCGATGAAGGCAACACCAATCCGGTAGATATTGCCGAAAAGGCGGTTAAACACGCTAAAGCCAACGGATTTAATACAGTTATTGTGGATACTGCCGGCCGTTTATCGGTCGATAAGGAAATGATGAACGAAATCGCTGCCGTTCACAAGTCAATTTCCCCTTCCGAAACCTTGTTTGTGGTTGACTCCATGACGGGCCAAGATGCTGTCAATACGGCAAAGGCCTTTAACGATGTGTTGAATTTCGACGGTGTTGTACTGACTAAACTCGATGGTGATACGCGTGGTGGAGCTGCTCTAAGTATCCGTGCTACGGTAAAGAAACCCATCAAATTCGTCGGTACAGGGGAGAAGATGGAAGCCCTCGATGTATTCTATCCCGATCGTATGGCCGACCGTATTTTGGGCATGGGCGATGTCGTTTCGTTGGTGGAAAGGGCTCAGGAACAATTCGATGAAACTGAGGCTCGTAAACTGACTAAAAAGTTTGCTACAAATTCGTTTAATTACGAGGACTTCTATTCGCAAATCCAGCAAATTAAGAAAATGGGAAGCATGAAAGACCTGATGGGAATGCTTCCGGGAATGGGCAAAATGACGAAGGATCTAGATATTGATGATGACGCATTTAAGGGAATCGAATCCATTATTCAGAGTATGACTATTGAAGAACGATTGAATCCAAAGGTCATGAATGGAAGTAGAAAGGCTCGAATTGCCAAGGGGTGTGGACGCGATATCTCGGAGATAAATAAACTGGTTAAGCAGTTCGAAGACATGAGTAAAATGATGAAAAAGCTTCAAGGAGGTAAAATGAAAAACCTCGCAGGTATGATGGGGGGAGGTATGCCTAAAATGCCTTTTGGACGATAAATAAACGATAGCATGATAATTCTCGACGGTAAGAAAACCTCGCAAGACCTTCGCAACGAAATTGCGGAGGAAGTAAGTAAAATAACCACTAAAGGTTACCGCCCTCCGCATCTTGCCGCAATCTTAGTGGGAAACAACGGAGCGAGTATCACCTACGTAAATGCCAAAATAAAGGCTTGTGAGGAAGTAGGTTTTAAATCCACGCTTGTTCGTCTGTCCGATACCGTTAGTCAAGATGAACTGCTCGAGGAAGTCGAAAAACTCAATCAAGATGAGTCCGTCGATGGCTTTATTGTGCAACTGCCTCTACCAGTGCATATTCGCGAGCAAAAGGTGATTACCGCTATCGATCCTCGAAAAGATGTCGATGGTTTTCATCCTCAGAATCTTGGCCGGATGGCTTTGGGAATGACTGCCTTTGCGCCGGCAACGCCCAGTGGTATTATTGAACTTCTGGATCGTTACAATATTGAAACTGGCGGAAAGCACTGTGTTGTCCTCGGTCGTAGTCATATCGTAGGGATGCCCATGAGTTTGTTGATGTCGCGAAACGCCTATCCGGGCAACGCCACAGTAACCGTTTGTCACAGTCATACACGAAATTTAGATTCCATCCTACGTTCGGCGGATATAATCATTGCCGCCGTTGGTCGTCCAAACTTTGTGACTGGTGATATGGTAAAAGATGGGGTGGTAATCGTGGATGTAGGTATTACCCGCATTGTAGATACCGAAAAGAAATCGGGCTACCGTTTGGTTGGCGATGTTGACTTCGATTCTGTGGCTCCGAAAGCGGCATTTATCACGCCGGTGCCTGGTGGAGTAGGTCCCATGACCATTGTTTCTCTTTTGAAAAATACTTTAATCGCCGCCAGACTTCGCGTGCGAAAAACTTCTAAATAAAATTATTTATGGACGCAATAGGAATTCCGTCGTTAGATCTAGCAGACTTTACGACTGGTAATGCAAAACAGCGCGAAAACTTTGTTCGTGACTTAGGTAAAGCCTACGAAGAAATAGGTTTTGTAGCAATTCGCAATCACGGACTAAGCGATGATCTAGTCGACAGTCTATATCAAGAGGTGCAAAAGTTTTTTTCACTGCCCGTTGAAGTCAAAAAAAAGTATGAGCAACCAGAACTTGCGGGTCAGCGCGGCTATGTTTCTTTTGGTAAAGAACACGCAAAGGGACGCAACGCTGGTGATTTAAAGGAATTTTGGCAATTTGGACAATATGAAGTCCAAGCTGAAGACACCGCCTCGGATCATTACCCCGATAATATTATGGTAGATGAATTGCCCGAGTTTAATCGCCGAGGTAAAGAGGCTTACCAAACGCTAGAACGTACTGGATTGCATATGTTGCGCGCCTTAGCGCTCTACATCGGACTCGATGAAAATTACTTTGAATCGCATGTTCAGGCTGGTAATAGCATTCTTCGAGCCATTCATTATCCGCCCATCACACAGGATCCTGGAGATGCGGTTCGTGCGGCTGAGCACGAGGACATTAATCTCATTACATTACTAATGGGTGCCTCAGCTGACGGACTCCAAGTGCTTAATCGCAATTCGCAATGGGTTTCGGTGACTGCTTTGCCAGATATGATCGTTGTGAATGTAGGTGACATGCTCCAGCGCTTGACGAACAATAGATTGCGATCTACGACGCATCGCGTGATTAATCCCCCGCAGTCTGAGTGGGCAAAACCTAGATTCTCCATTCCCTTTTTCCTTCATCCTCGCAGCGATATGCCTTTAAATTGTTTGTCGCAATGCATCGACGATTCTCGACCTAAGGCGTATGAAGATATTACTGCAGGCGAATACCTCGACGAACGATTGAGAGAAATTGGTTTGAAAAAATAGCAGACGATTTTGGGCAGGATTAATTCTTTACATCTGCTTAACATCATTCAACGTACTTTGCCACTTTAAATTTATGCTATGCGAATAGGAATTTTGGTTGTGCTGACTTGGCTCGGAATGGGGAAAATTTTGGCGCAAAAATCGCCCGAACGACCCGAATTGATTGTTGCGATTGTCATTGATCAAATGCGGTATGATTACCTCTATCGATATTTCGACCTTTACGGTGATGATGGATTTAAACGATTGATGCGCGATGGGTACCATTTTCACAATACAAACTACTCTTATATTCCAACCTATACCGGCCCAGGACACGCGAGTATTTTTACCGGTACAACCCCTTCGGTGCACGGAATCATTGCCAATAATTGGTTTGATAAAGAGTCTAGCTCTTCAATGTATGTGGTTCAGGATTTATCGGTTAATGGTGTAGGGACCGATTCCAAGGACGGACAAATGTCGCCCCGAAATATGCTCACCACAACCTTTGCCGATGAGTGGCGACTGTTCAGCAACTTTCGTTCGAAGTCCATAGGAATTGCCCTCAAAGACCGCGGTGCAATTTTACCCGCCGGATATACGGCAAATGCAGCTTATTGGTATGAGGGCGGCTCGGGGAAATGGGTGAGTTCCACTTTTTATATGGATAAACTTCCTCGCTGGGTAAATGACTACAACAAGCGCAAAAGACCCGTGACTTTGGTTCAGCAAAATTGGGAACCGGCACTTCCTTTGGAGCAATATCGCGAAGTGAGCTCAGAAGATGATAACCCTTACGAAGGTCCATTTATGGGGCAAGCTAGGCCGACATTTCCTCATAACCTTCCGGTGATCTATAAGCGCCTCGGGACAAATTTAATCAAGAATACACCGGGAGGAAATACCATCACCTTCGAGATGGGAATGGCCGCCATTGAAGCTGAAAAATTAGGACAAAGAGGAATTACCGATATCCTAACACTTAGTTTCTCAACGCCAGATTATGTTGGGCATCAATTTGGTCCGCGCGCAATGGAAATCGCGGATATTTATGTCCGCTTTGACCGGGAGTTGGGGGCTTTTATGCGCTATCTGGATCAAGTAATCGGTGAAGGGAAATACACGTTATTCCTAACCGCCGATCACGGGGCTGCAGACAATCCTAGCTTTATGGCGGATGCGAAAATACCGGCGGGTATATTCACCAAAGATTTTGGCAAGGAGGTAGATTCTCTCCTGGCAATTGAATTTGGTCACCCTAATTTGATTTCTGCCTATATGAATTTGCAGTTTTATTTAAATTCAGAACGGATTGAACAAGCCGAGCTTTCTCGTGCGGCAATTCAGCAATTCATCGTAAATCACAGCAGAAGCAAAAAGGAAATTTTGTTTGCGCATACTTTGGAAGACTATCTCAACAATGAATTTACCCAAGGTCTACGAGGTATGAATCAATTGGGGATTATGGACCAAAGAAGTGGGGATGTGATTCTAACAATCCATCCGGCCTATTTAGAGATGCCTTGGCAGAAAACTGGAACCACGCACGGTACAGGTTACAGTTACGATACTCGAGTACCCTTACTTTTTTACGGAAAAGGAATTCCCCAAGGCGAGTCGTTCGAGCAGGTAGAAATTACAGATATCGCTCCAACCATATCCAACATGTTGCGTATGCATCAGCCCAACGGAAGCAGCGGTAAGTCCTTGCTTCCGTTGATGCGTTAGCATATTTTCCTCACTATTTACGGTAGATAATAGATAGGGCCTTCGATGCCAAGTGGCCATCCTAACCATATCCAGATCAATAACATTGGGATACGTACGAGTGCAAATGCGATAGCAAATGGAAGCATCATGGAGATGATGGTACCTATACCGACATTCTTAACGTATTTCTGCGCAAAGACAATCACCAGAGGGAAGTAGGGGAGCAAAGGCGTGAGTATATTGGAATAGGAGTCTCCAATACGGTAAGCGGCCTGTGTTGTTTCCGGAGAAATTCCCATATTCATTAACATGGGGACGAAGATTGGCGCTAGTAAGGCCCACTTCGCCGATGCACTTCCCATGATTAAATTGACCAATGAAGAGACCAGAATAAAGGCCACCAAAAGAGGACCATTCGTAAGACCAATGGCTTTTAATCCCGCAGATCCCTTAACGGCCAATACGCTACCTAAGTTTGACCAATTAAAATAGGCGACAAATTGAGCGGCCACAAACGCAATGACGATGTACATGCCCATTGTAGACATGCTTTTTGCCATCATAGCAGCGATGTCTTTATCTCCTTTAATGGTTTTAGCAACAAATCCGTACACCAGACCCACGCCCAGAAAAACAATAAACATAATCGGGACTAAGGAATCGTAAAAAGGCTTGAAGCTTCTCGAACCTGTGAGGGGATCAATGTCACCACGCAGTAATCCATTAGCAGGAATGATGGTCATAAGAATTACGCCTAAAAGTACGACTAGAAATATCCCAGTCCACTTTAGAGCTTTCTTCTCCTGATTCGTAATATCCTTTGCTTCCTCAACGTCAGTAGCTTGTGATTTGTCGTATTCACCAAGACGCGGAACCAAAATTTTCTCGGTAACCCAAGTCCCGGCGAGTCCTACCAGAGGAACCGATGCCGCCATCAGGTAATAGTTGGAGAGAGGGTTAACCGTATAAGATGCGTCGATGATTTGTGCGGCGGGCTCGGTAAATGCCGCGATCATTGGGTCGAGACCGGTTGGAAGGAAGTTTGCCCCAAAGCCTCCGGAAACCCCAGCGAATGCTGCCCCAATTCCGGCCAAGGGATGTCTGCCCATACCGTAAAAAATCGCGCCACCCATTGGTATTAGAACTACGTAACCAGCATCTGCCGCCACCGAGCTCACCATACCCGCAATAACGATGGAAAACGTAATTACCGATCTTGGCACTCTCGAGATAAAGGCTCTTAATGCGGTGGAAATAAGACCCGAATACTCCGCCAATCCAATTCCGAGCATGACCACCAGTACCAAACCCAAAGGAGGAAACATTGCAAAGGTGGTGACCATTTTGGTCATTAAAAGTTGAAAACCATCACGCGACAATAGATTTATTACCGAAATACTGTCTACCGGATTACCGTCAGGTCCAATAAGTCCGGCCTCTTTACCGGGATGATCAACTGTATATCCTCCGAAAATAAGCGACAGAATCAGGGTGATTCCCATTAGAATCGCGAACAAGGTCACCGGTTGTGGAAGTTTATTTCCAACATTTTCAATGGCGTCTAAAGCGCGTTGAGAGATAGATTTTTTTGCCATGCTCTTTGTTTATTGATTTGGTTTGAAATTTAGCGAGCCAAATTAAAACACAACTTGCATTCTTTGCGAAAATTAATTGTCATTTTGAATTTTAAAAACGGCTGAGCGAACTCTTCGGGTATGCACGCCCTCTTGTACCTCTTCCAGAATTAAGTCCTTGGCGTTTGGTGAATCAAAAACTTCCTGAAAATTGCGCACGATTCCGTAGGGGATGTGTTGGCCATCAAACTTTTCTGCCCAATAACCCACAGGTTGCCTTTTGATCGCTGTGCGAAGAATTTCTTGAAGTTTAGCTCGATTTTCTAGTCGGAGCGGATTGCTGGAAAACTCCTCAAAGCTTCCATTTTCATGCAGTGATAGGGTGTTCCATAGTTTGCTAAACTGCGCGTCGCTGCCAACGGCAAATACAATCCATCGCTCATCGGCTGTTTGAAACATATCGCCATACGGGGCGATATTAGGGTGCAAAGAGCCAATTGCTGTGGGCGCTTGTCCGTTCATTAACCAATTGGTTGCTTGGTTGGCTAGAGAGGAAATTGCGGCGTCGTAAAGCGAAACTTCCACCTTTGAGCCCTTGCCCGTTTGCTGCTTTTTCAATAATGCACAGAGAATACCCTGTTTTAATTGATGCGCGGCTAAAATGTCGATTAGTGCAACGGGCATTTTCAGAGGTTTCGCCCCGGGCTCGCCGTTGATGTGCATAAAACCACTCTCAGCCTGCAGCACCACGTCGAAAGCCACGCGGGGACTGTCGGCTCCGAAACCATTGATTTCAGCATAGATAATTTCGGGATTGTGCACCCGAATACTTTTATAGTCCAATCCGAGTTTTTCCGCATCACCAGGTTTGTAATTCAGGATAACGATATCAGAAGTCTTGAGGTATTCAAGCATCTTTGAAAAATCATCGGCATCGGTAAGATCGAGAAAGAAAACGGTTTTATTAAAATTCGCAGCTGCATAATACGCGGAT
>REDE01000112.1 GCA_007693635.1 Flavobacteriales bacterium
GTAGTTCCAACATACTCACCCGGTTTTACCGGATCTTCAACAAGAACTTCCACCGGATCATCACCCTCAAAGAGCTGAATAATTGCGCCGGTTACCCTTGGTGTTGGACCCGTTTCAAAGAAAGGGGCGGTAGTACTAAGCGTAACGGACGCTGGTCCTTCATCGGTAATACGTCCATTTACAACCAATTGTAAAGGCCCCTCTTCCAGTTCGACATCAATAACATCCTCGCAAGAAGAAACTAAAAAAACAACCGAAATTATTGCGAATATGCGCATGCTTACTTTGGTTGCTTGGGCATGCATAGAGCGAAGAAAAAATGTAATCATCACTTAAAATTTAAAGTTATAGGTAACTGACGGAATGATGGTTCCGAAGATGGCGAGGCGCACCGCTTGGTTCACTGCCGGGTTGTTTGGATCATTTCTGAAGAATACGGAGAATGGGTTTCTACGTGCATAGGCATTGTACACTCCAAACGACCATGAAGACTCCCATCTTCTTCCCTCCTTTTTTCGGGGAGTGTAATTTGCACTTAGATCCAAACGGTGAAAATCTGGAATCCTCGTGGAGTTACGAACTGAGTTTACAGGCACAAAAATATTGTTATCTACCTCAGCTCTTCCTACGGGGAAAGTTACAGGTCTGCCGGTTTGATAGGCGAAATTGAGACCAAAATCCCAGCGGTTGTTCAATTCGTATGTAACTACCAATGTAAGATCATGCAGACGGTCGAAGTTTGCCAAATACCATTCCCCATTATTGATACTGATAAAGGGGTCATCTCCAGGCACGATTCGTTCGGCACGGGAAAGTGTATAAGCAATCCATCCTTGGAGTTTACCCGTTTGTCTTCGCAACAAAAACTCCAAACCATAAGAGCGGCCATCGCCATTAAGCAGAGAAGTTTCAACATCATCAATGAGAATATTTGCTCCATCGCGATAATCGACTAGGTTATTGAAGTACTTATAGAAAGCTTCCACAGAAAACTCATAGGTATTTTCCCTAAGATTCTTAAAATACCCTATCGCCCCCTGGTTGGCGGTTGCCGGCTGAATATACTTTCCTGAGGGTCGCCACGTATCGAGAGGTGTGGGGGAAGTAGTGTTAGAAATCAAATGAATATACTGGCGGGTTCGATTATAGCTCGCTTTGAGTGAAGACGATTCATCAAGCGAAATATTTACTGCAAAGCGAGGTTCTAAACCATTCAGGTCATTGAAGGCGGCGACGGTTTCTCCTCTACCGAAAGACTGTATGCCAATGCTATCGCTATTTGCCGGTAGGCCGTCATACAAAATCAAATCTCGCGGCCCTAGGTTATAAAAGGAGCTAAAGCGCAGACCGTATTGGAAAGAGAGCCATCCATTAATTTTATGCTCGGCACTAGCAAAAACGGCCGGTTCAATAGCAAACTCCGAACGAAAGGTATTTACGTCTCGTGATTCATTGGTAACCAAAGTTGCTACTCCAGGCTGCACGTCGTAATAAATAGCTTCATAGCCAAAATCAAACTTCAAGTCAGAGTTGGCAAAATAGGTAAATTGCTGTGAGAGTTTATAATTCTTCAATCGTGATTGCAAGCGAAAAGCAAATCCGCTGGGGCCCAACTCATCAATATCACCCGAGCCAATGGCATAGTCGTAATCGCTATATACAATAGTGGCATTAGAAAAAAGACGATTATTGATGGTCCAGTTCCAGCGAAGAGTTCCGGTGGCATTTCCCCAGTTGAAATTTACAAAATCGCGAATTCCCAGAACGTCTCTGCCAAAGTATCCCGCAAGGAAAATTCGGTGCTTACGGTTGATTCGATAGTTGACTTTTCCGTTAAAGTCGTAGAAGTAGAGGATATTTCCACTGAGGTTTTCGTTGGAAGAAAGAGAGGTAAATACGTCGGCATAGGAGCGGCGTCCCGAAACAAGGAAACTCATTTTATCCTTAATAATAGGCCCTTCAATGGTGGCTCTGCTCGACAGAATTCCGATACCACCTTGACCACTAAGGCGCTTAGAGTTTCCCTCACGTTGGCGCACGTCTAGCACCGACGACAGGCGACCTCCATATTCTGCTGGGATACCGCCTTTATAGAGTTTGAAAGATTGAATAGCGTCGGCATTAAAAACCGAGAAAAAACCAAAAAGGTGAGAGGAGTTATATACCGGAGCACCGTCGAGGAGGATGAGGTTTTGATCTACGTTACCTCCACGAACATTAAAGCCATTGGCCCCCTCTCCCACCACAGAAACCCCGGGAAGAAGCGTCAAGCTCCGAATCACATCAATCTCTCCCAAAAGCTGCGGAATTTTGGCAATTTCCTTAGCCGTAACCTCGGTAACGCTCATTTCCAAACTACGCACATTTGCATCCACTCTACGAGTGGTAATGTCCACAGCATCCAAGGTTTTGCCTTCTTCCTTCAATCGCAAATCAATAAGCACATCTTTATCTTTAGTAAGGTTGACCTTCTTACGAAGCGTTTCGTAGCCGATAAATTGATACACAATAGTGTATTCGCCGGGAGGCAAACTCAAAGAATAGAAACCGTAGGTGTTAGAGGTCGTTCCCATGGTTGTTCCTTCGGCAAAAATGCTTACTCCAATCATAAATTCGCCATTCGAATCGTCTTGAAGCTCACCGCTG
>REDE01000001.1 GCA_007693635.1 Flavobacteriales bacterium
GATGCTTCATGGGGCAAATATAATGGTTAATGGACAATGGTTAATGGTTAATGGACAATGTTAGGATGGTTTATTTAATTGGCAATGGACACTTCAAAATGAGTGGTTAGGTTATGTTGAGTGGTTTGTGAAAAAAATACCGGGCTTTCAAGATACTTTTACTAGCTCGGTATTTTTGACTGAAAATTTGCCTATATTGCTAAAGGACAGGAAATAGTAATCGGTTTAACAGTGGGCATCCACCCCTCCTTTTAAGCTGGGAAAGACAAACCCGAAAACCATTGTTGTTGTTGCGGTTGTCAGGCGTGTTGTTGTTGCGATTAGCCACTCGGCAGTTCGGGGCATTGTTGTTCCAACTGCCACCGCGCAAAACACGATTTGAGCCTTTCTCGATTGCCATTCCTATATTTTTAAGCAGCTTGCCCTGAACAGCTTACTATCTGCTTTTTGCGTAAATGCCAATAACGGTAGAATTCTACTTTGATATTCTCTTTCAGTCCATGTGCTACTCACTAGTTTATCATTATATGTGGAAAGTTTTCGCTTAAATCGCTTCTTACTGTTGGTATTTAAGCGTAAAACATCTTTATAAACAACATAGCCCAAAAAGGGTAAGCCATAATGTGTTTTATTGAGGCAAAATGGCTTTAATTCTAATTTAAGATGATTGGCGATATAATGCGCAAATTGGTTTCCAATATCAAGTAATTTGTCTTTGTTATCATCCCATAGTACCATATCATCCATATAGCGAACATAGGCTTTGGCTTTTAAAACTTCTTTTACATAATGATCTGAAACAGCCAAATAATGATTGGCAAAGTATTGACTTGTTAAATTGCCAATGGGTAATCCGCAACCCACCGATGTCGAATAGCTGCTTACAATTTTGCTAAAAATAGAAATTAACGCTTTTTCTTTGAATTTCTTTGCCAACAAATTTATAAGCGTTTGTTGATGAATGCTGTCAAAAAACTTCCGCACATCGAGTTTTAAAAACCACTTGTATTTTTTCTGATAAATTATTGCTCGCTCAAGTGCTGCATACTGCCCTTTGCCTTTGCGGCTGGCATAGCTGTCGTAAATCTGATATTGCTCAAAGGTGGTATGACAAACATTCATCAGCGCATGGTGCAGTACACGTTCTTTAAAAGCAGCGGCACATATTATCCGTTCCTTAGGATCATATACTTTAAAGTAATGGTAGTTTCCCACATCTATTTCCAAATTTGCGATTTCACGTTGGAGCTGGTCGATATTGCCTTCCAAATCATTACGGTAATCTGCAACGTAGGTCAAGGCATTTTTACCCTTTCGTGCTTTCCAAAAGGCGAGGTACAGGTTGTTTCTATCTAAAATCTGCTCCATCAAATGGTTGCTCCTTTTCATTTCGCTTCGATTTTAGCTTTAAAAGCTTCTATAATCGCTTTTCCATATTTTTCAAAACGCTTCTCGCCAATACCTTCTACCGTCAAAACTGTGTTTTCGTTTAGAATATCCTTTTTTGCCAGTTCAGCCAGTTCCGCATCGGTAAAAACAGCATAGGCGGGCACGGCATCTTCCTTGGCCATTTCCTTTCGCAATTCCCTCAATATCGAAAAGCGCTCAAATTCCTTACCGTTGAGCACATTTTTATAATCCACTTTTTTTGTTCCCTTATACCCAAATTTCGTCTCTGAAGAGCCTGATATATAGGTAACACAAAAACACCAACTTGCGCCTGATGGAGCAGTGTAAAACTGCTGTTCAATACTTAACACCTTGTGAGAATGCAAAAAACGATTTAGCTCCGCCTGAGCAGAACCATCGTCTGTAATAGGTATGATAAATGTTCTTATCTGCATTTTTTTAAAAAAAAAATCGACCCGCTTCGCGGGGACTAAATACCCAATGGTCTTTTAGCTTCGGTCGTCCCTCCCTCGCTTTAAGACCATTGGGACAGCTTAAAAGGAGGGGGTGGAAAGCCCAACTGTTTACTGGGAAAGACAAACCCGAAAACCATCGCGGTAGTAGCGGTAGTCAGGCGCGCTGCTGCCGCGAGAAGCCACTCGGCAGCCAGGGGCAGCGCCGTACCAACTGCCACCGCGCAAAACACGATAAGAGCCTTCTGCGGTGGAGGTCCATTCCCATACGTTGCCACTCATATCGTATAAGCCATAACCGTTGGGCTTTTTGCCCTTCACTGCATGGGTAGTGTTCCCGCTATTGTCACGATACCAAGCCACATCATTGATGTTGTTGCTGCCAGCATACTCAAAGTTTTGTCCTCCTTTGGCTGCGTATTCCCACTCCTCTTCCGTAGGTAAACGTACACCCGCCCATTTGCAATAGGCTACCGCATCGTGCCAACTTACGTGTATTACCGGATGATTAGAAGGCTGGCTTCCACTACCTCCTACATTGTTGCGCCACGATACTCCCTTACGCTTTCGCCATTTACTTCCAGTCCATACCCAACTCCAACCTTCTTTCTCTGCCGTGGTCTGATAGCCAGTCGCATTCACAAATGCCTCAAATTGTCCACGTGTCACCTCCGTCTCTCCCATGTAAAAATCCTTGCCAGGGATCTTGATTAATTTCATGCCGTTTATCATACGTACATCAGA
>REDE01000153.1 GCA_007693635.1 Flavobacteriales bacterium
AAACGCATAAACGATTAAACACCTAAACCCCCACCTAATCCCCCCACACCACCAGTTAATAAACCAACAAACGACTCAACGACTCAACGACTCAACACCAAAACGAATAAACCCGGCAAAAGCAAGGCTTTTACCGGGTTTTCTTGTAGCGGGGGCAGGACTCGAACCTACGACCTTCGGGTTATGAGCCCGACGAGCTACCAACTGCTCCACCCCGCGATTTCAGACTGCAAATATACGGTGAATTATCCAATACAACAATACTAAAAACAAAAAAACCGACCTGAAATAGATCGGTTTTTTATGAATATAAAAAAATTGCAAATTACTCTACCGTAACGCTTTTTGCTAAATTACGTGGTTGATCAACATTACATCCACGTAATACCGCAATGTGATACGATAGCAACTGCAGCGGAATTGTCGTCAAAAGAGGAGAAAGCAACTCGTAGGTTTTTTCAACCTCAATGCAATGATCGGCTAGCTTACGCATCTCTTCATCGCCTGGATTTACAATAGCAATGATTTTTCCCTTACGCGCCTTGACTTCCTGCGCATTCGAAACCACCTTTTCGTAATTGGCATTTTGCTGAGCAATGATTACTACCGGCATATTTTCGTCGATAAGCGCGATGGGGCCGTGCTTCATCTCAGCAGCTGGATACCCTTCGGCATGTATATATGATATCTCCTTTAACTTGAGAGCACCCTCCAAGGCAACCGGGAAGTTTACTCCGCGACCCAAGTAAAGAAAATTACTCACGTCAGCGTATTCATGCGCAATCTTCATCATATTCTCATCATTACATGCTAATACACGTTCAATTTGTTGAGGAATCTGACTCAAAGCATGTAGATACTCTAAATACTGCGTCTTTGGTAAATTACCTTTTTCTTGACCAATTTTTAGAGCCATTAAAGTAAGTACCGCTACTTGGGCGGTAAATGCTTTTGTAGAAGCCACTCCAATCTCCGGACCGGCATGCGTAAATGCACCAGCATGACTCTCACGGGCGATAGATGACCCCACTATATTACATACTCCGAAAATGGTTGCTCCTTTACTCTTCGCCAATTTTATCGCGGCTAATGTATCCGCTGTTTCACCCGATTGTGAAATTGCTATAATGACATCACGTTCGTTAATGACCGGATTTCGGTAGCGAAACTCGGAAGCATACTCAACTTCTACAGGTATTCGCACCAATTCTTCAAAAATGTACTCTGCAACGAGACCTGCATGCCAGCTGGTACCACAAGCTACGATAATAATCCTGTCGGCATTTTGAAATTTATGCTGATACTCCGTGATTCCCCGCATAACAATTTTACCTTCTTCTGCCAGGAGACGGCCGCGAAGGGTATCGTGTATACTGCGTGGTTGCTCATAAATCTCTTTTAACATGAAATGCTCGTACCCTCCTTTTTCGATGTCAGCAATGTCCATTGTGAGTTGATGCACATATGGCTCAACCTCCACATTTGACGCTATGGTAAAGACTTGCAGTTTGCTACCTCTATGAAGCACGGCCATTTCACCATCCTCTAGATACACCGCCTGTTTGGTATACTCCAAAAAAGGTGTTGCATCCGAAGCTACAAAGTAGTTGCCGTTATCTAAGCCAATCACCAAAGGCGAACCAATACGAGCAACAACCATCATATCTGGATTGTGTAAATCAATTACACAGATAGCATACGCACCATTCACCTGATTCAAAGCTGCTTGCACAGCTCTTTCCAGCGACATATTTCCTTCTTCGAAAATATCCTCTATCAAATTAACCAATACCTCAGTGTCAGTTTCACTTTGAAAAGTGTAACCACGCATTTTCAACGCCTCCTTAATGGATGAAAAATTTTCAATAATTCCGTTATGAACAATGAAAAAGCGACCAGATTGTGAAACGTGAGGGTGTGAATTAACATCGTTTGGTTCACCGTGCGTTGCCCAGCGTGTGTGAGCAATTCCCAAAGAACCTTCTTTCGGTGCATCTTCAGCAATGCCTTCAAGCTTTGCAACCTTTCCTTTTTTCTTGTAAAAACGAACAGACTCACCATTATGAATAGCTAATCCAGCTGAATCATAACCGCGATACTCCAACCGCTTTAAACCTTTGATTAGGATTGGATATGCTTGACCCTCACCTAAATAACCGACTATCCCACACATAATTTATTGCTTTGGTGTTGTATAATATAAAACGACTTCTATTGGTTGTTGTGTGTTTTCGCTTCCGGCCAAAATTGTTCTTCGAGCAGAACTTCGAAATTGCACCGGTAAAAGTTCAAAAGTAAGGGGTTCTTTCTTAATAAAGGCATTCATTAAGAAAAAAGTTACATTAATTTCATACGCACCATCTCGAACCTCACCTCGTTGGATGCGTCCGTTGTTCGTCCACGTCAAGTCCCCAACAAAATCACGAATTCGATCTAGACTTCCCGGCAAGAAAGCCAGTAACTCGTCGGGCGTACGATGTCTGGCTTGCGCACCAGCAGCAATTGGAAAACGAACAACACACTTGTTAATGACCGAAATGGAATCTTGTAAAAAGGATAGATCCGGGAAATGCACAACGGTGGTGGGTCCACTCATACCCGCAACGAAAGTTTCTGACATCCCTAGCACCGTATCTTGTGTTTGACCCGCCACTGAGCCCGCAACATCATGAGCATACTGAAGAAAAAGACGGTTGTCTGGGTGCGTTTGCAGTCGAAACTGCTTTAAACCCTGCGAGGCGGTATCGTCATTGCTATAAAAAATACGTATGCCACTAGTGAGACTACCTAATTTAAAGTAAACATATCCTTCTCCCGAGACTGCACGAACGCGAATTCCTCTAATATATTCCACAAAAGCGTCGAGGGTTGTTTGGTTTTGACGCGCAGTATCGGAAAGGATCAGCTCTTGAAAATAATCATTATCCAAAGGAATAACCATCGCACGCAAATTGGTATCGCCCACAAACACATTGCGATTGAAATTTGGGGTAAAATTGGAAACCACTGCGAGCGGCTGATCTTCTACCTCAATTTCGGAAGTACTGTAATATTCTCTGTCCAAATCGATTACTTCTCGCAAGCGATGTACCTCAATTTGCAAGGGCATGGGTATTTTTCCAGTATGGGGGGGCGTTTCGTATTCCAGTATAAGCCATACAGAATCCACTACTGCATTGTCTCCAAAAAGTGGATTTGTAGATTCCGGACGAAGCTGGGTCACGAATCCTGCACTACTTTGTCCAAACTCTGGATCATTGCTATGCCCAACCATCAAACGAGTTGGAAACAAGGTGGGTATGGAATCCCTGAGCATCGTATAGGTCACTAAAGGAATATCCGTACGAACCTCAACAATGAATCCATCATCACCAACTAAATTTTCACCCAATTCTCCGGTATCCTTTTCGCATCCCAAAAGAAAGATGGTCAAGAAATACAATATTCCTTGAATAAAGGCAGCCTTTAACTTCATACGCTTAGAGGTATTTGGGTTGTGGTGATGGAGAGAAGTAAATTAATTAGGCAAGACTTTCGGCGTTGACAACTTCCTCGTAGAAATTCTCAATAATCCGCAAATCATCCGATTCATGATTGAATCGCAGCACAGGGACACTAGCACTTTCAATGATAGATTCCAAATCTTGATCCAATGCACCGAGTTTCAATACAGCATCCGAATTCGCAATACCGATACCTTGTAAAGAGTCTACCCGTGAACTTTTAAGTTGATCCTCAGAGACACCATTAACACCATCGAATTTTAAGATTTCGGACAAATTACTATTCGGTAATACATTTTCGTAAGGGTAAGTATAACCGCTAAAAACTATTTTGCTATTGGCAAACAGCGCGTCATCTTTGTAGTACTGACGAATATAAATAGGCAGGAAGGAAGCCATCCAGCCGTGACAATGAATCACATCCGGAGCCCATCCAAGCTTTTTAACCGTTTCAACAACTCCCTTACAGAAGAAAATCATTCGGGAATCGTTGTCTTCAAAAGCGTCACCCTTATCATTAAAATGGGTAAATTTTCGCTTAAATAGTTCTTCGTTATCTATAAAATAAACTTGCATTCGCGCCTGAGGCACCGAGGCAACTTTAATTACTAGCGGCATGTCTATATCGTTGATTACGATATTGATACCACTCAAACGAATAACCTCGTGCAGTTGGTGTCGACGCTCATTAATCACTCCAAATCGCGGCATAAAAACCCGAACCTCGTTGCCGAGTTCCGTCATTTTTTTGGGTAATTGAAGCGAAATCTTTGAAAGATCGTTTTCTGGTAGATACGGACAAATTTCTTGTGAGACGTAGAGAACGCGCTTTTTCTCCATTTGGATAGAATTATTAGTATGCGAAAAAATATTCGGTGCAAAGATAAGAATTTTTGCGGAGATATTCTATTTTCATTTAGATTTGCCGGCTTGCAATTTACGCAATCAAAAAAAGAGCGAAGTCATGCTTGAAGTTTTTCAACGCAAATCTGAAATTTTTTCTTATTGTTCACGCCGCAAATCTTTGGGAAAAACCATTGGCTTTGTCCCCACTATGGGCGCTCTACATACCGGACATCTTCAATTGGTAAATACTGCTCTTGAGCAGAACGACTTAGCAGTGGTCTCAATATTTGTAAACCCCACGCAATTTAACTCCGCAGGTGATTTATTGAGTTACCCGCGGCAGTTTGATCAAGATCTCAAAATGCTGGAGAGTCTTGGTAGCGACAAAATTGTTATTTTCAACCCCGATGTTCAGGGAATGTACCCCGACGGAATGAACAACACAGGAACTTACGACCTAAATGGTATAGATTCGGTGATGGAGGGCGCACATCGTCCCGGACATTTCCAAGGAGTTGCAACCATTGTGCATAAATTATTTAGCAGTGTAGAACCTCATAAAGCTTATTTTGGAGAAAAGGACTTCCAGCAATTGGCGATTATTCGTCACATTACAAAAACACTGAATTTACCCATTGATATAATTAGTGTCCCCACTATTAGAGAAGACGACGGCTTGGCCAAAAGCTCTCGCAATGCCTTGCTTAGCGAGGAACACCGCGCTGAAGCTCACCGTATTTATGCCACAATGACGAAAGTAAAAAACAAGTTTGATGTCCAGAAAATTGATGACTTGATAGAAGAAGCTATTCACGATATTCAAGGCAGCGACAACCTTTTCAAAGTCGAATATATAGAAATCGTGGATGAGAATACTTTAAGACCTTCGGCAAATCCACAAAGCCCTTTACGACTTTTTGCGGCAGTTTGGGCAAACAAAGTTCGTTTGATAGATAATATCTCATTAATTTAAGTACCTTTGCACGGCAATTCAAAGCTATGACCATAGAGGTTTTAAAATCCAAAATTCACCGTGTACGCATTACCGGTGCCGATCTCAATTACATTGGAAGCATCACTGTCGATGAAGCATTGATGGATGCCGCCAACATTATTGAAGGAGAAAAAGTTTCCATTGTTAATGTCAACAACGGAGAGCGTCTCGACACATACGTAATTAAAGGCGAGCGCAACTCCGGAGAAATTACGATGAATGGCCCCGCCGCTCGCAGAGTGCAACCGGGCGACATCGTGATCATTATCTCCTACGCATCAATGGAATTTGAAGAAGCAAAGTCGTTTCGACCCAGCATCATTTTCCCCAACGAATCTACCAATCGGCTAAACTAATCAGGGTGTCGGCTAAAAAAATTAAATCAATCCTCACCTATACCATCTTTATAGGACTTGGGGCTGGTTTGCTATACCTTGCCTTTCGGGAAACAGAGTGGGACAAATTGCTTGCCGATATGCGGGAAGCCAATTTAAGCTTTCTGGCCTTATCCCTGTTATTGGGATTCTACGCCTACGTTGCCCGCGGACTGCGATGGAATCTCATGCTAAAGGTGATGGGACACCCTCCTAAAAGAACTTGGAGCACAATTCACAGCATTGCCTTGGGGTATTTTTCAAATTTAGCCATACCGCGATCTGGGGAGGTATTTCGCTGTACCGCTATGTACAGAGCCGAATCCGTGCCTGTTGATCGACTATTGGGAACTGTTTTACTCGAACGCTTGGTAGATCTATTCATGCTGATTTTGGTCTTCGCCCTCGGTTTTATTACCAATTTCAGCAACATGCAACGCCTATTGAAGGATGTAGAAAGTGGAAGCATGCAATTTCCAGGCTGGATCATCCCCGCAGGAATCGCACTCCTCGGACTCGGACTCCTCATACTTCGCTTGATGCGCAACCATCCGTTTTTTTTAAAAGTACGAACTTTTATCATCGGAATGCTCGAAGGCTTGCGTGCTTTTCAAAAACTCAACACCAAACAACGTTTCATTTTTATCGTGCACACCATACAAATTTGGCTGATGTATTTTCTAATGGTGTACGTCGTATTTTTCGCTTTACCAGCAACCCAACATTTGGGAATAAGTGACGGTTTGTTCTTAATGGTCGTTGGCGGCTTAGGAATGGTAATTCCCACCCCCGGAGGTGTAGGCTCATACCACTTTCTTGTGATGACCGGACTCTTTTTTCTGGGTGTAGAAAAAACCGACGGACTAAGTTTCGCAACGGTTGTGCACGGTACACAGCTCGTAATGACAATTGTAGCTGGCATAGTTGGCTTTATATTTTTGGCAAGAGTACAAAACAGATCGATTGATAATGGCTAAGAGTAAGACTGCATTTATTTGTCAAAATTGCGGAACCCATCACGCCCAGTGGCAGGGGAAGTGTCACGCATGCCACCAATGGAATACCATTGTGGAGGAAGTGGTGGAAAAAGATGCTGGTAATCAACCCGCATGGAGCCGAAGTCGTGGCGCGGAAGGTAAAAAACCCAAAGCGCGATCGGTCAACGAAATACATGTCGACAAAGAAGCGCGCACCCTCACCGGATTGGAAGAGTTTGACCGAGTTCTGGGCGGCGGGATTGTCCCCGGTTCACTAATTTTATTAGGCGGAGAGCCCGGAATAGGCAAAAGCACCCTGATGCTTCAACTCGCTCTTCACGCACAAGTAGGTAGAGTCCTTTACGTATCGGGCGAGGAAAGTGAAAAGCAACTCAAGATGCGCGCCGAACGCATTGGAGATGCGCGGAGCGAATGTTTCATTCTCACCGAAACATCTACCCGCAACATCCAAGAACAAATCGATTTGGTACAACCAAATTTGGTGGTCATCGACAGTATTCAAACCTTGTATTCTGACGCGCTGGATGCAGCCCCCGGTAGCGTGAGTCAACTTCGACATTGCGCCGCAGAATTTTTACAATTCAGCAAAACCAGCAACGTTCCGGTCATACTGATCGGTCATATCACGAAGGACGGCAACTTAGCAGGTCCGAAAATCCTCGAACACATGGTAGATGCCGTCTTGCAATTTGAAGGCGACAGACACCATATGTACCGTCTGTTACGAGCTTCAAAAAACCGCTTTGGTTCAACTTCTGAACTGGGAATCTACGAAATGGTCAGCAGCGGTCTGCGCGAAGTTAAAAATGCTAGCGAAGCCCTTCTCTCTCGGCGCGGTCACGCACTCAGCGGCAATGCAGTTGCATCAACCCTCGAGGGCATGCGCGCAATGCTAATCGAAGTCCAAGCACTCGTAAGCACGGCAGTGTACGGCACACCTCAGCGCTCAACAACCGGCTTCGACACCCGCAGATTAAATATGCTTTTGGCGGTACTCGAAAAACGCTGCGGATTTCGACTGGCGAGTAAAGACGTGTTCTTGAATATTACCGGCGGAATTCGTGTTGATGATCCGGCAATTGACCTTGGAGTGGTTGCCGCTATTTTGTCAAGTTCGGAAGATATCCCCCTAGATTCTGTAACTTGCCTGGCTGGTGAAGTCGGACTTAGTGGCGAAATTCGCCCAGTTACCCGCCTTGAACAACGAATTAATGAAGCCGAGAAGATGGGCTTTGAACGAATCATTGTCTCCGGTCATGGGCCGCTCGACAAAACGAACTCCGGTATACAAATCATTCGCTGCAACAGAATCGAAGAAGTTTTCAAACAACTTTTCGGCTAAACATAAAGACCGCATACGCAGTTATGCTTCCCTCTACACATTGACCATCATGGGTGAAAACACCAAACGCTGGATTCTTTTTATTTTTCTAGCAATAGCATGGGGAAGCTCATTCCTCATTATGAAACGAGGTCTCAGAAGCTTCGACTACATACAAATAGGAAGCCTACGCATCGCCTTTGCTTGGCTATTGGCCACCGTGATTGCCCTCCGATCGTTTGGGAAATTACGCAAACAACATTTACTCCCCCTCATTGGAGTTGGTATTTTAGGAAATGGTTTGCCGTACTACCTATTTCCCCTGGCCATCACCAAACTCGATAGCGGTCTGGTTGGCGTGTTCAACTCGATGGTGCCGCTCTTCACCTTGATTATAGGCGCCGTATTTTTCACTACCAGTTTTCTAAGAAAGCAACTCTTCGGAGTAATCGTTGGATTCTCGGGAGCCATGATCCTGCTTCAACCAACAACCAATCCTGAACAAAATATTTGGTACGCCGGATTCGCCATAGTTGCCAGCATATGCTACGCATTTAGCGTGAATATCATCGGCAATAAACTAAAGGAAATGCCAAGTATCGCTATCACCTCACTGAGTCTACTTTTTGTTGGCCCACCCGCCCTTATTTACGTATTCGCCGGGACAAATTTTATTGAAGTCATGCAGACAGACCCCCTAGCCTATGAAAACCTCGCGTATATAGCAGTATTGGGAATGGTCAATTCGGCCTTAGCTATCATTATTTTCAATCAGCTCATTAAAAACTCTTCCCCCCTATTCGCATCCAGTGTAACCTACCTAATTCCGATTGTCGCATTGCTTTGGGGAGTTTGGGACGGAGAAAAAATCAACATCCTCCACCTGGCCGGAATGGCTACCATCTTACTGGGCGTTTGGCTAGTCAATGGAAAAAAACGAAGAAAAAGAGCGACAACCTACGCCTGACCAAAATCGCACTTTTTGTGTTGTCTCGTATTCAAACCTTGAAATCGGCATACTGCAGTTGAACTGGTATGTGATCGTCGATTTATTCACCGCCTATTAACAAATAGTGTGTACTTCTTTTCCCGTTTTGGGAAAATAGAATGCTATATCGGACGGTTTTCAACAAAATCAAAGCTTTGACCAACGGCGAAATTTTAGCATTGTTAATAAGTGCATCACAATGTGAAAAAGTAAAGCGCGCACGAATCATAAAAAATGTGAAAATTTGACAATCTGAAAAATGACCTGCAGGCAGATTTACCAAAACCAGCCCAGCGAATATACATATAAAACATTAAATGTCAACAACATGAACGAAAGAACAATGAACGAACCCATTCTAACTGAGAACAGTAACCGATTCGTGCTTTTCCCCATACAGCACCACGATATCTGGGAATTCTACAAGAAACAAGAAGCGAGTTTTTGGACTGCCGAAGAAATCGATTTACACCAAGATGCGAGCGACTGGGAAAATAAACTAAACGATGATGAAAGATACTTCATCAAGCACATCCTTGCCTTCTTTGCAGCCTCCGACGGAATCGTAAACGAAAACTTGGCTGAAAACTTCGTCAACGAGGTACAATATACCGAGGCTAAGTTTTTCTACGGCTTCCAAATCATGATGGAAAACATTCATTCCGAAACTTATTCCCTGTTAATCGACACCTACATTAAGGACAAGGAGGATGCCAACAAACTTTTCAACGCCATAGAAAACTTCCCGGCAATCAAGAAAAAAGCCGATTGGGCACTGCGTTGGATTGAATCACCATCCTTTGCTGAGCGCCTGATTGCTTTTGCAGCGGTAGAAGGAATCTTTTTTAGCGGATCGTTCTGCTCTATCTTTTGGTTAAAAAAACGCGGACTCATGCCGGGATTGACCTTCTCGAACGAATTAATTTCGAGAGATGAAGGCCTACACTGCGACTTTGCAGTGCATTTACATAACAACCACTTGGAGAATAAAGTACCTAAAGAACGTATTCGCCAAATCATCGTTGAAGCCTTAGATATTGAAAGAGAATTCATTACCGAAAGTTTGCCCGTAAAACTAATCGGCATGAATTCAGACTTGATGACACAATACTTAGAATTTGTTGCCGATCGACTCTTGGTAGAGCTTAACTGTGAGAAAGAATACAACGCAACCAATCCTTTCGATTTCATGGAAATGATTTCGCTTCAAGGGAAGACCAACTTCTTCGAAAAACGCGTCGGTGAGTACAAAAAAGCTTTTGTAAAAACCGGACAAACCGATGTGAAGGAAGAAAAAGCCAATACCTTCAGTTTCGACGACGATTTTTAGTAAACGTCTGCACCACAAACAACAACAAATGATTGTAAACCCACAACAATCGTAAATAAATGAACAACCTATAACCCACAACGCCATGTTTGTAATCAAAAGAGACGGACGAAAAGAGCCCGTAAAATTCGATAAAATCACTGCACGGGTAGAGAAACTTTGCTACGGCCTCAGTGAAATTGTTAATCCCACCACCGTTGCCGTCAAGGTAATTGAGGGAATTTATGATGGTGTCTCTACCACGGAGCTCGACTCGTTGGCCGCAGAAATTTCTGCTTCCATGACAACCCGTCACCCAGATTATGCGAAACTGGCCGCTCGTATCGCCGTTTCCAATTTACATAAGAACACCGAAAAGTCGTTCACCGAAACCATGCGCGCACTGCATACCTACGTGAACCCTAAAACCAATTTGCACTCGCCACTTATCGCCGACGATGTGATGGAAGTGATTGAAGCCAATGCCGAGCGCTTGGACTCTACCATCATCTACGACCGTGATTTTGGCTACGACTACTTCGGATTTAAAACCTTAGAGCGTTCGTACCTTCTGCGCATCAACGGAAAAATCGTGGAGCGTCCACAACACATGTTGATGAGAGTTTCGGTAGGTATCCATAACCAAGATATCGAATCGGCAATCAAAACCTACGAGTTGATGTCGAAGAAGTTTTTTACCCACGCAACCCCTACCCTATTCAACGCAGGTACGCCCAAGCCTCAGATGTCTTCGTGCTTTTTGTTGACCATGAAAGACGATAGTATTGACGGAATCTACGACACACTAAAACAGTGTTCGAAAATATCACAGTCTGCCGGCGGTATCGGTCTATCTATCCACAACGTCCGCGCCACGGGAAGCTACATCCGCGGAACCAATGGCACATCCAATGGTATTGTCCCGATGCTTCGCGTATTCAACGACACCGCACGCTACGTTGATCAAGGAGGCGGAAAACGCAAAGGTTCATTCGCCATTTATCTTGAGCCTTGGCATGCCGACATCAACGATTTCCTCGATTTAAAGAAAAATCACGGAAAAGAAGAGATGCGTGCCCGCGATTTATTTTTCGCGCTTTGGATGTCTGACTTATTTATGGAACGCGTAGAAAAAGACGGGCAATGGACCTTGATGTGCCCCAACGAATGCCCTGGTTTGTACGATGCTTATGGCGACAAATTTCGCGAACTTTACGAAGGTTATGAAGCGGCAGGAAAAGGTCGTAAAACAATCAAAGCAAGGGAATTGTGGACCAAAATCGTGGAATCACAGATCGAAACCGGTACCCCATACATTCTTTACAAAGATGCGGCAAACGAAAAGTCCAATCAAAAGAATCTTGGAACCATTCGCTCTTCCAACCTCTGCACCGAAATCTTAGAATACACCTCACCAGAAGAAGTAGCCGTATGTAATTTGGCTTCACTAGCCCTACCTATGTTCATCGAAGACGGTGAGTTCAATCACCAACTGCTGTACGATGTCACCTATCAGGTTACCAAAAACCTCAACCGCGTCATCGACCGCAACTACTATCCGGTACCTGAGGCGCGCAACAGCAACATGAAACACCGTCCGGTTGGCCTGGGTATTCAAGGCCTCGCCGACGCATTCATCATGCTGCGTATGCCATTTACCAGTGAAGAGGCCAGACAACTAAACAAAGATGTGTTTGAAACCATCTACTACGCGTCCTTGTGTGCTTCACGCGATGAGGCTAAAGAACACGGTGCCTATGAGACTTTCAAAGGTTCACCCATTTCGGAAGGTAAATTCCAATTTGATCTTTGGAATGTTGACGCCTCGGAACTCAGCGGACGTTGGGATTGGGAAACCTTGCGCAAAGAAGTCGTCGAGCACGGCGTTCGCAACAGTTTGCTCCTCGCGCCTATGCCAACAGCCTCAACTTCACAAATCCTGGGCAACAACGAGTGTTTCGAACCCTACACTTCCAACATCTACACCCGTAGAGTACTCAGTGGAGAATTTGTTGTGGTAAACAAACACCTGCTCCTTGATCTAGTAGAACTCGGACTGTGGGATGAGGACATGAAAAATGAAATCATCCGCGCCAACGGAAGTGTTCAGCACATCGAAAATATCCCGGATGAAATCAAAGAACTCTACCGCACAGTGTGGGAAATGAGTATGAAAGACATCATTGATATGGCCGCGGAACGAGGCATCTTCATCGATCAATCACAATCGTTGAACCTCTTTGTGGAAAGTCCTAATTTGGGCAAACTAACCTCCATGCATTTCTACGCTTGGAAAAAAGGTTTGAAGACGGGTATGTACTACCTCCGCACCAAATCAGCCACCGACGCCATCAAGTTTACGGTAGCCAAAAAAGCTGAGGCCCAACCCATCACGGCGAAAAGCATCAGTTCGAGTGAAAAACTAGCCACCCAAAGCTTGGGCGAAAAGCGCAGTCAAGAGCTCCTAGCCAGTCAGCAAGCCAACGGCTATACCGCTGAAGAGGCGATTGCTTGCTCCATCGACAACCCCGATGAGTGCGAGGCTTGCGGGTCATAACGATCCTTTGGTTGTGTTTTAAATGTCTGAAAAGCCCCGT
>REDE01000166.1 GCA_007693635.1 Flavobacteriales bacterium
TAATGGGGCCTGTTTCGTGAAGTACCCAGCCATTTACCGGGTCAATATTTGGAGGCCCATTTACGCTGTCTTGATTATACCATATTTCGTACCCCGTAGCACCAGCAAGAATATTGGTGGCAAAACCCAGCACATTAATAGAGTTGATGGCGTGCAGGTTCATGGTGATGCCGGAATTTGTGCCGGTAGAAACATTGCCCGTTAAAGGAGGAGATGTAACGATAGTGTCAATCTGGGCTTGCGAAAGCAAAAACGATAAAGACACAGCCAAGGTGAATAAAAATTTCCTCATGTGAATGAATGATTATTGGATTGGTAAAGTAAGTAAACAAAAGATTTTTGAAACTCGATTTAAGCGGCTGTAAATATATGACTTAAAAAAAATATATTTGACAACTCTTTTATTTTTAACAAACCTTAACTCATGCTAGGATTTTATTTGGTTTTGGGACGTGCGCTCTAGATGTTTTTTTGGTGTTTTCCAGTAATCAAACTTTTTTATCATTTTAGTAGAATAAAAAGCCGTCAACTTTAGGGTAATTCACATTCCTTACTGAGTTTCGATTTGCTAAGTCGTGCCGTTGGTACGTTGAGTAAAGATGCGATTATCGCATTTATAGAGCTAGAAGGATTGTTTGTTGAGCTTTTGTCCAACAATGTGCGAATTATAATTTACGTCCAAGTTACGGGTCACAATTAACCAGTATTTTTTAATCCACTTGAAATGGCGTTGATGATGCTGAGAAGGGTGATTAGCAAAGTCTCTTTTTTCTCAGGCATTTTCTCACTCCTCCAAAGTCTTAGATATTTGAGGTGCAGTTGATGTAGGAAGATAAGTTTTTCATTTCTCCATCGGAGATTATTGTACTGTGTATTTCGTCTTACCGAAGCAGTTTCTGCAAATATATCTTCAATATACAAGAATCCATTTTTGTGGTCTTCAAGTAGCGTTTCCACGAAGTGTTCTCGTCTTTTTGGGTCTTCATCGAGAGCGGCATATTGCTCCATGATTTCCAAATTAGAGAGTATGAGATTGGTTTCGGTTTGAATCATCAAATACTTGAAGAATGGCCAATTTTCAGCGGCAGCTTTAAGTTCGTTGTACTGTTTTGGTTCGTTCGTATTCAATTGGTGAAGAGCTTCGCCCAAGCCGTACCAACCGGTAAGGGTTATGCGAGATAGATTCCAAGAGAATACCCACGGTATGGCGCGTAAATCGGCTAGACTTCGTTTCCCGGTTCTGCGGGCTGGTCTGGATCCGATTTTGCTTTGTTCCAAGACGTCAATGCAGGTTGCGTGGGCAAAAAACTCAATAAATCCAGGCTGCTCCATTAATTTGCGGTAATGGATAAAGGATTTTTGCGATAGCATTTCCATTGCAGCTAAGGGCGGAGTGACTTTAGAATCTTGATTGTTTTCCAGTAGATGTCGTGCTACTCCGGCAGCAAGGGCGCTTAGGTTATATTTGGCGGTCATCGGATTTCCGAAGAGTTTTGCTACAGACTCACCTTGCACGGTAAGTTTGAGGCTGCCGCATACGGAGTCATGAGGCATGCTTTCCAAAAACCGATGATATTTGCCACCTCCTCTGCTGATGGTTCCCCCCATCCCGTGGAAAAACATGATGTCTATCTTGTGTTTTCGACCTATTTCCGATAACGCCATTTCTGCTTTGTAGACACTCCATTTGCTCGCAATGGTTCCTCCATCTTTGTTGCTGTCGCTGTAGCCGAGCATTACCTCTTGGGGGTGAATTTTTCGTTTTTTGGTTGTAGGGTGACTTAGGAAGGCATCAAGGATGCTCGGGCCGCGTTCTAAATCATTGATGGTTTCTAATAACGGAACAACTGGAATATTGGTCTGAAGTAAATCCGTTTCGTTCATAAACAGAAATACAATAAGCAAATCACTAATATTTCGTGTCATGCTTACAATGAAAGAACCGATTCCTTCGCTTCCGTATTGATTGATGTGTTTGCGTACAACGCGATAACAATCCAAAACATGATCAGCCTCGACGCCATAACTTTGAGTCACATCAGTTAGTCGGCTATTGGTTTCGAGTTGTTGATTAATAAATTTTAGTCGTTTTTCCTCTGGCCAAGAGCTAAACTGCCAGTCGTCATATCCTTTTGATGCGAGTATTTGCTCTATTGCTTTGTCGTGAAAAGAGCTGTTTTGACGGATATCTAATTTTGCCAAATGAAAGCCAAAGCATGAGAGGTTTCTCTCTATTGGGAAAAGTAAATCTTCCGCAATTCCCCCCATCTCGCTCTCAATCATTCCTTGGCGTAGCAGCTTGAGATCATTGATGAGGTGTTGAGCAGATTTATAACGGTATTTAGTAATTTGATCTTCGAGGGTATGCTCGAGTTGTATATTTATGAGGTTGACAAACTGTCGCCAAGGTTCGTGTGGATTTCGTTCGATTGCTATGTTGCCTTTTTTGCCTAGGGCTAGGAGTTTTTCCTCAATGGCATTTTTTAAGATGTCGGGCGTGGGATTAGTCAAAGCAGAGATGGAAATTTTTCTTGCCAATTCAATCAATTCCGCCTGGCATCGTTTTAGTGCTTCTTGACGATGTAGACTAAGGGTTTCTTCAGTTATTGCGGGTGTTACAAAAGGATGTCCATCGCGGTCGCCGCCTACCCAGCTGCCAAACTTGAATTTGGGAAAAGCTTCGGGGTCTTTTATTTTTTTTTGGTCAAAGCCCAACTCTATCCATGCATTTTTTAGGTGTTGATCGGTGTTTTGAATCATCACGGGAAATGCTTTGCTAAGATAGTGAAGCGCGTTGGCTCTTTCGTCGCGCACACTGGGTTTTTCAAGGTAAATCTCGCCAGTCCTCCACCACCTTTCCAGAAGGTTGATGATTTTCTCTCGTATTGAATTTTGCTCGAGATTGCTGTATATGCTGTTTTCACGTTGAACTAATAGCAGGTAGAGCTCTCGATGGATTTCTATGACCGTTACTCGTTTGGCCTCGGTAGGGTGCGCTGTTAGTACAGGCATAACGGAGGTTTTTGAAAGTGTCTGGATAATTTCGTCCTCCGTATAATTCTGTTCTTTCCAAAGACTCAATGCTTCGGCCCAAGAGCCTCGAATGCTGGCACTTTTTCCTTTGTTCTCCAGCGTTCGGCGCTCCTGGGTCGTCGCGTTTTCTTCCACCATTGCCTGCAACTGAAAATAAATACTAAGTGCTTGAATGCTTTTTTCCTCACAATCAGGAAAATGTTCAATTTTCACCCCCTTTCGGGTGGTTTCGATTAATTGAGCTACGGGACTTTCATTTATCCTGCAGAGCATTTCTGTAAAGCACGTAGTGATATATATTCGGTCGGAGTCTAGTTTGTTGGTGGTCATGGCAGATATGGTTTTCTTTTGTTTTACAGGGCTTTAAAGGCCTCTTCTTCCATTATTGAGGTGGAGGTATGACTGTCTAACTTTTCAAGGTCGATGACTTCAAAGTTACGCACTTCTACATAATCGTTGTATTCGGGACTCGTATTAATAATGATAGCACCCAATAAATAGAGTCGTTTGCAATTAAATTCTTCCTTCGCTTTTTTAATTAAAAAGTGCAATTGTTTGTCAATGTTTTTATACGTGACCTCCGTAATGGCTTTCTTTCGATTGCTGGCGGTAAGGATCTCTTGTTTGTAGGGCATAACCATGCGTTCAAGGAGAATTTGCTGGTAATCGTACTCTACGTTCATCGGGACGTACACGTCATTATTGGCTTCTAACCGACTAAGTGCCAGCATAAGAGCGCCGCAGCTGTTGCTCAAGGATTTTTGGCCCGGTCGGCGCATCCTTCCTAATTCGCCATCATCGGTAATTCCGATGTGTGGCCCGTAAAATATAAATCCGCTGCCGCCATCGGGAATGTGATGTGCGTAGGCAACCATGCCGGTAAAGCCAGCGAAGGGCATGCCTCCCAAACCTCCAAGGGTAAAGGGTCGGGTAAGAACTCTGCGGAAATCTGTGGAAACATTTACGTCATCAGCACATACGGAGGTGGCAAAAAGCATTTTTGTTAAATCCTCACCATGCTCATCTGATAGGTATTTGAGATAAGTCTCGGTGATGTGTGCGCCGGTCTCTGCTTTGGGATAATGCAATTTGATTAATGATTCGATGGTTTTCATGATGCTTGAGTTTGGTTGGTTAAAATAAAAAATTAATCAGCGCAAATTTCCAGTTTCAAATGTTATTTATTTTTGAAAATGGTTATAGTGATATGTGAAAAAATTACACTTTGAGAGAGCTATCGACTTTTTTAAATAATTGAAATCCAATGTTTTTTTGTTTCTGTGATTCTAATTAGGGCTTTGGGCGACGAACAAATTTGCAAATGCTAGGGTTAAAGCCTTGTTGTTGTAGCATGAATTTGTTGGAAAAACTGAATGCGCAACAACTACAGAGGGGTAAAAAAAAGTTGTTAATTAAAATGATAAATTCATGAAGCGAACACTCCAACTTGCGGCCATTTATAATATTCTTTGGGGGGCTTGGGTGGTGATTTTTCCGCAGCAATTTTTCGCGTTTACGGGAATGGAGCCCATTAATCACCCCATGGTATGGCAAGGTATGGGGATGGTGATTGGTGTATATGGTTTAGGGTATTGGTGGGCAAGTTATGATCCTTTGCGCCATTGGCCTATTGTCGCGGTGGGTTTTCTGGGTAAAATTTTCGGCCCTTTAGGATTTGTGTTTAATTACATTCAGGGTGAGGTTCCCTTGAGTTTTGCGTATACATTGATCACGAATGACTTGATATGGTGGATTCCTTTTTTCCTTATTCTTAAGCGTGTACATCAGGAGCGTGGGTGGGCTTTGAATTAGGGCGTTTGGCGTGACAGAGTTCAAATTTGAACAATCAGAAACACAATACTTGAACACCGTGTGCGTAGTGGGTCAAGCTAGGGGCGCCCTGCATCAAATGTTTGTAGGCGGGGTAGTCGACATGAATTTCCCGTAACGACAACCGGTGAAGTTTCCAAGGCATGTGGTGGACATCATAGGTTGTTACTTTATTGTTTTTTACTGTGAAAAGGGCGTAGCGCTCACTAAGCCAGAGGTCGGTTTTACTGGGTTCTGTGATTAGCTCGTTTATCTGATAATCGAGTTTTAGCCGGTTCTTCTGCTGGTTGTTTTCTGAAGTGAAAAATTCTTTTTCGTGCTTCATCGATGCGTATATGTAGGGGAGGCCGGATAATTTGTGCGCCAACCACGCGGAGACTCTTTTTCCAGCCTCAATGTTGAGAAAATACACGCCAGATTTCCCCTGATGTTTTACGTAGGTTCTCAGATTGACTTCGTCAAAGGAGGAGAGCAAGGGGAATGACGGGAGGAATCGTGGTTTTATTTTTATCTGGAATGGCACCAGAGAAATCCAAGCTTTGTTTTCGTGTACGTCGAGTTCAAGTTCTGGAGGTAAGAGACTTTCAAGCTCCTTTGCATCAACAGCCCAATGTAAAAAAATCGGTGTATTCCATTCTTGGTAGTAAATCCAGGGTTTTTCGGGTAATTTCCAAGGACGGTGATCAATTCTGCTCAGTATTTCTTTGTTTGTATATTTTTTGTACATCGATGTGTTAGCTTGTTCGTAGAATTTAAACACAAATCCTAGAAAGATGTTTTTTGCCAATTGTACTCTTCCTCGAACCGGAGTCTACTATGTCAATGTGCAGTGCATAATTCACTTCATCGACTAATTCGAGGATTTTTTTTGAATGATTTTAGCGGGACTCGTTTTTCATTGACGCCGATCTAGGGCTTGAGCGGGTGAATTCTCGTTCCGATGTGTCCGTAACGCCCGCGCCCGCGATTGCAGCGGAAAGCCCGGAGGCGAAAACGCCAGTGGGAGCCAGCGGGCAAGAGCGACGGAGGAGCTCCTTGCCGGCTGTTGCGGACACGGCGGTTTTCGCCGAGGACTTGCAGCGGAAAGCGCGAATAGGCGCCCAAATACAATTAATTAGTGGCTGTCTATAAAGTCCGATGACGGCGTTATGCTCACCTGAAATTCAAGTCATTGTCGTTAGTAAACTCCTTGATTTTTACCCCATAGCTATCGGGGTTGAACTTTTTCGAGCAGCCATTTGCACTTTATGGACAAGCTTTAATGATCAGGTTTTAGCAAATCTGCCCTGAGGTTTTTGCTTTGCAGTTAGATCAAATTATTGTTTCCTGAACTTGTAAATCACGCTAAAGAGGAAGTACTGCGTTAAAAGATTGGTTTCGGTTTGTCTGACAAAGTTGGCATTGGCAAAGCGCTGAAGACCAATGTTTCGTCCGAGGATGTCGAAGGCGGTGATGCGGGTGATGAGGTCGCCACTTTTGTTGACAGAGTAGCTTAGACTAGCATTCCAGCGGGGTATAGCAACTTGATCTCCGAAGTCTTCCTGAGAAAAGAGCATGTAATCCATCTCTGTGCGGATGATGATTCTATCGGTAGGCTTGTAGATGAGTGTTCCAATGTAGTTCTGACTCGTGAAGTACTGATTGATGTCGGGATTAGCAGAAAAGTTTGCCCAATTCATATTCCAAATACCGCGTATAGTGTACTCCCATTTTCCCTTAGCGAAGTTATTGATGGAGAAGTTTGTTGTGAGGTTGGTATTTTCCTGAAGATTTGTTTCGCCATTGATTGGGACATTGACGAACGCATATCCTGCGCGGGCTCCGGTACGGATAAACACCTTGAGTTTGCGGACTGGGAAGCGGTAATTGGTTCCTGCAGAGGCGCTATATTGCAGATCATTGACGTTTACGGGCTGCATGATGCGCTCAAAATTGTCTCCGATAAACTGGGCGTTTACAATAGGGTTTTCGGTAAGGGTGAAGTTGAAATTTACCGAAACGTTACTTTGGGTAAACTGATTATATCGGAAGTAATTGAAGTACGAGCTATTGGCTATTTCCGGTTGTAGGTTAGGATTTCCTTCAACGATAAAGAGCGGATCGCGGAGATCGGGGTTCACTAGCCACTGGCCAAGAGTAGGTAGATTTACTTCTCGATACGCTCCGGCGAGCGTGCGACCAAATCCTCGGTTTTGTCGATTCCAAAAGATTCCGGGAAGGAAGTATGTCTTATTGAGTTCCGGAACACTAATCCCGGAGCGTTCGTCGAGGGCATTTTGGACAAAATTAGAAGCTTTGAGACTAAAGCGAATTTCGTTTTCGTCGCGGAATGCGTATATGTATGAGGCGGAAGCACTGTTTTCCATAAGGTTAAATCGAAAGTCTGGACTTAAGGAGTCGATGCGCGAATTTCCTAAGAGTCGGTCTTCCACATTCGTAAGCTGGGTACGTGCACGCAGTTCGTTTTCCACGGAGAACGACAGTCGTTGTTTTTTGGTCAACGGTTCGTTGAAACTGAGTCGTGTTATGCTAAACTCATTTCGGTATTCGTCTAAACGAAGTTGGTCGATGACTTCGTTAAATACTTCTTGCTGGGGAAAATTAAAAACAGAGCGGTAGGGGTCGCTACCGTCTTGGGTGAAACGCCCGAAGTTATTGACGAGTTGAATGTTTCTGCCGGTTTTTTTGAATTTATGGATGTAGTTGATTTTTCCGGTGAGGTCGAGTTCATCACGAACCCTTTGTAGAGATCGGTTACCGTTTTGAAGAATAAAATCGCTGGAAACTTCTCGCCTAAATAAAAATTGATGTCTTTGATTGATGTCTTCTAAACTCGCATTCACAGTAATCTCAACTCGGTTATTCGTATCGGGATCCCAACGGTATTCGGCGAAAGCTTGATGACGGAGTTTTAGATTTCTTTGTGTATTTCTTTCGAAAGCATCGACTACGACTCCAGTATTGTTATTAAATTCTCTAGCTGATGATGTGTCAATAAGTCGATGATCGGTATATGCGAGGAAGTAGTTGGCGTTAAAGCGAACTTTTTTACTGGGATCGTAGTTGAAGTTTACCCCGCTTGATAATGATGAAAACACGCCTGTTCTAGGGCCGTCCCATTCCATTGGGGGCGCACCTGAAGTGGATATACTTACGCCTCGGCCTCCTCTTCCTCCGGTAGATGCGCCTTGCATACTGCTGAGGTCGTTATATTCAAATCCGAGTTGGTTGAGGTTGTTGGTATTTCCTAAAAATGACAATCTGCTGGTTGAAGTAAAAGCGTGAACCCCACCCTTTAAGCGGTATCTATCGTCGGAGCCAATGGTTGCTTCTAGGTCTCCGAAGTATCCTTTTTTGCGGTCTTCTTTAAGCTCCAGGTCGATGGTTTTGTCGCGTTGACCATCTTCCACACCGGTAAACATCGCGTCTTCGCTGCGGCGGTCGTAGACTTTTACCCTGCTGATGGCGTCGGCGGGAAGATTTCGGGTGGCAATTTGGACATTTCCTCCAAAGAACTCTTTTCCGTCGACCAATACTTTACGAACTTGCTCACCCTGGGCGGTTATGTTTCCGTCTGGGTCGACCTCAATCCCGGGCAGACGGCGCAATAAATCTTCGGCCGTCTCGTCAGCCCCAACATTAAATGCCATGGCGTCGTAGGATACGGTGTCGCGGTTTATCACGATGGGGATACGTTCGCCGCGGATAATGATTTCTCCCAAAACATTAGATTGAAGCGGCATCACCAAATTTTCCACATTGGGATCCGATCCCGTGTTATTTACGGTAATGGGGAACGAAAGCGTTTGGTATCCCATCGATGACGACTGAAAAATGTATGTGCCGTGTTTGATGTTGAGGATTTTGAAGTATCCTTTGGTATTGGTTAGACCAAAATAGACCAATGACGAGTCTTTCGGTTCGAGTAAGACCACCGAAATCATTTCCAAAGGTGCTTTGTCTTGATCAACGATCACGCCTTCGATGGTTGATGTTTGTGCGTAAAGACTGCCGGCCATAAGCAACACGACAGAAAATAATTTTTTTATCATGGGGAGGGGATGGTGTGTTTTAGTGTGTTGGGACTAAATATCAATTTCTTAGCCGCCGTACATTTCGCGAAGTTCGGCTGTTTTTTCGATTCTCAACTTAATAAAATCCTCGTAACTGCTTTTTTCGCCTTTGGGGAAATCTACCTTAAAATCAGATTCTTTAGGAACGTATTGGAGATCGAGATTTTCGATGGTGATTTTTCTTCGTCCAGCGTCTTGCTCAAGATAAATAATTGCTCCGGGTAGGCCGCGAAATTCTCGTGGACCGATGGAAAGTGGAACGACTGGAGTGAACCAAGCCAGGATAGTGTCTTTTCCCTCAATGCTTCGAGCTTCCATCGCTGGGTAGGATTCAACCATGCCTTGTTTGCCGGTCATGCGCCATTTCATAGTGGCCGGACTCCCTTTCAAGATAAAGTTGCGCTGCATAAAATTTACGGCGTCGTGCACTTCATTGTTTTGCGGGTAAGTCACGTATACATCGGTAAGATCGCGCATCCATCGCGGTCTTTGTTCGTTGTTGTCTTCTTTTGGTTTTATCCAGCGACAAACGGCGATGGTGTCGTTAAATATGATTTCCCAAGTATGCTCTTCGGTAAACGACCAATTGCGAAATTTGCGTTCCCAGACTTCCTTGTAGGTAATTTTTCCTTGTGTTTGTCCGAAAGAGGATAGATTAAAGCCCAGTAGAATTATAAAGAGCAGAGCTTGTTTTAGGGATTTGTCAAGGGAAATAAACTTACTTTGTGTTTGATTTGCGTTTTGAAGAGGAGTGATTTGTATATGATTTTCCATAATTTCAGTTGTCAGAATAGTGGTGTGATTGGAAGACATGTAAACGCAGCAAGATATATAACGTTCAAAAAACCCAGTCCAATATACGAGTGGCAAAATTAGGGCCGAAATTACAGCAAGTGGTCACTAAAGTTTGGTTGTAAAGAAAAGCATCATGTCCTCTGAACTTGATTGGCAAACTGCTGAAATAATTAAACAAACGAAAGTACACTTTAAGAAATCACTATTTCGTGGGCTCATCGTATGGTTAATCCTTTTATTCTTCATAATTTCGCCGCACCGATTTGTTTAGATTACTCATTTCGCAATTTTCAACAATAACCATCATGGTACACAATTTTTCCGCCGGACCGAGCATTCTTCCTCAAGAAGTATTAAATGAAGCCTCCGAAGCAATTAAAAACTTTGACAATCTCAATTTATCACTCATCGAGATTTCCCACCGAAGCAAAAATTTTGTTGCGGTCATGGATGAGGCCGTTGCTTTGGTCAAGAAGTTACTTAAACTTCCTGAAGGGTATTCGGTGATTTTTCTTCAGGGTGGGGCGAGTTTGCAGTTTACAATGTTGGCACAAAATCTAATGAAAAATAATGCTGGAAGAGCCGCTTATTTGGATACTGGAGTTTGGGCAAACAAAGCGATTAAAGAGGCGAAGCTCTTCGGCGAAGTTGAGGTTGTTGGATCTTCTGCTGATAAAAATTACAACTTCATACCCAAAGGATACGCCACTCCAACGAATGTGGATTATTTTCACTGTACGTCCAACAACACCATCTTTGGTACGCAAATGCACGCTTTCCCTAAGGTTGAAGCGCCTTTGGTCTGTGATATGTCTTCGGACATTTTTTGTCGCGAGATGGACTACACACAGTTTGACTTGATATATGCCGGTGCACAGAAGAATATGGGGCCTGCCGGTGCAACTTTGGTTATTGTTAAGGACGAGATTTTGGGTAAAAGTGGAAGAGTAATTCCCACCATGCTCGATTACACAACGCATATTAAGAAGGAGTCGATGTTTAATACTCCTCCGGTTTTTGCGGTTTACGTATCTATGTTGACACTGCGCTGGTTGGATAAAAACGGCGGACTTAGCTGGATCGAGGCTAGAAACCGCAAAAAAGCCGATCTTATTTATAACGAAATCGATCGCAATTCTTTATTTTTCGGTACCGCTGAAAAGGAAGATCGTTCGTTGATGAACGCTACGTTTCTGCTTAAGGATGAGGCTGCTCATAAAGAGGCTTTTGATAAAATGTGGAAAGAAGCTGGCATCAGCGGATTAAACGGTCACCGTGATGTTGGAGGATACCGCGCTTCCATTTACAATGCTATGCCGGTAGAAAGTGTTCAGGTGTTGGTCGATGTACTAAAAGATTTCGAACAAAAACACGCTTAACCCCTAAAAAAGATTTTTAATTATGACAACCATATTAGCCAACGACGGACTCAATGCTGCAGGAATTCAAGCTCTGGAAGACGCGGGTTTTAGCGTCGATGTGAATAAAGTAGCTCAGGAACAGCTTGCCAACTACATCAACGAAAACAAGATTTCTGGACTCCTCGTGCGTTCAGCTACCAAGGTGCGCAAAGATCTTATCGATGCTTGTCCAGATCTCAAACTCATCGGACGCGGTGGCGTGGGGATGGACAATATTGATGTGGAATACGCTCGTTCGAAGGGAATACACGTTATCAATACTCCTGCTGCATCATCGGATTCCGTTGCGGAATTGGTGATGGCACATCTTTACGGAATGGTTCGTTTTCTCCATGACAGCAATCGCAATATGCCACTCGATGGTGATTCTCGATTCAATGACTTAAAAAAGAAATACGCAAAAGGTCAAGAGTTGAAAGGCAAAACCCTCGGACTTATTGGTTCTGGTAGAATAGCTATGGCTGTTGCCGAGCGGGCGGTGGGCGTTGGTATGCGCGTGATTTGCTCATCACCATCCGGTAAGGATCAAGTTATTCATCTCAATATTTTTGACGGACAAAAAATCAATGTCACCATCAAAAATGTTGACATGAAAACGCTTTTAAAAGAGTCTGATTTTGTTAGCTTGCACGTCCCGAAAATGCCTAAGGCCATTCTCGACACCGACGCCATCTCTATAATGAAAGACGGCAGTGCCATTATTAATACCAGTAGAGGAGGTATTGTTGACGAACAAGCTTTAATGAATGCTTTGGATAGCGGTAAAATTCGCTATGCGGCGCTGGATGTGTTCGAAAACGAACCCGTCCCCGCGGTTAAGCTTTTAATGCGTGAAGAACTTTCGCTTAGTCCTCATATAGGAGCTTCTACCGAAGAAGCTCAGGAGCGAATTGGACTTGAACTTGCTGAGCAGATTGCCAGTTTATTGGGAAAGCAGTAAAGGTTTTTTAGATCCGAATTTAGCAGATTATAATAAAGGTGGAGCGAGTGTTTTTTTGATCTCGCTTCACCTTTTTTTATTCGAAAAAATGTGATTTGCAAATCGTCTGAAAATGCTTTTGGATAATCACCCATCTGCGAATTAAGTTTGTGCCTTAATCTTTCGGTAATTTACCGAACACATTTTTCACAGCATCGAATGGAAATATTGGTCACTGGCGCAAATGGTTTATTAGGAAATGCGATTTTTCGACTCCGGACATCCGAGCACAATTGGATAGGGACGGGTAGGGGCGAAAGACGTCCGGCGGTTCCCGACGATGTTTCTTATTTTCCGTGTGATTTAGAGAGTGAGGAGGAGGTGAAAAATCTTTTCAATAGAGTCAATCCCGACGTGGTAATTCACTGTGCGGCCATGACCCAGGTGGATCAATGCGAGCTCAATCCGGATGATTGTTTTCGAGCAAATGTTCAAGCGACGCAAAACTTGCTTCAACACATGAGCGAACGTGCGCGCATGGTTTTTATTTCCACAGATTTTATTTTTGACGGTACCTCTCCGATGTACTCGGAAGATGATGAGCCAAATCCCGTAAGTATTTATGGAGATTCCAAGCTGAAGGCTGAAAAACTCGTTAGCGATGCTGGAGATCGACACGCAATTTTGCGTACCATGTTGGTTTACGGTTACGCGCCTGAATTGTCGAGAACCAATATTGTCCTTTGGGTGAAATCTTCTCTTGAAGAAGGAAAAAGCATTCGTGTCGTTGATGATCAATTTCGCTGTCCGACTTTGGTGGATAATCTAGCGGAAGCCTG
>REDE01000116.1 GCA_007693635.1 Flavobacteriales bacterium
GCCACGTCCCGATTGCGAACATTCACTCCGATGTTGATTCTGCGCTGAGTATTGTCGCGACTAATTTGCATTGGACCCTCTTCGAAACTTTGTTCAACGAGTTCACTAAGCAGTATCCGTTGTCCCGAGCTGGAATTGACAAAGAGTTCAGAAATGTTGGTCCGGTTTCTTGCCGATTCATCCAAGCGAACAACCAAGTCGAATCGGCGTTGTCCGTCATAAACCATTCCGGCTACCGTACCCGCAAAGGCCGTGCGCACAACTTGGTTGACTTCATTTACACTAACGCCGTACCTCGCCAAGGCATCCCGATCAATGCGCAACATCAGCTGTGGCAATCCATCCGTCTGCTCAACTTTAATATCGTCGGCACCGGGAATTCCTTCAATCAAAGTCGCAGCCTGATTGGCTTTTTCAAACAAAACATCAAGATCTTCCCCATAAATTTTAACCGCAATATCGGTCTTCACTCCGGTCATCAACTCATTAAAGCGCAACTGTATAGGTTGCGAGAACTCGACAAAAACCCCCAAAACGACTTCCAGCTTTTCCTTCATCAAATCGATCAGCTCCTCCCTCGTCGATGCGGAAGTCCACTCGTCTTTTTCCTTCATCACAATCATTATATCCATATCCTCCATTGCCATTGGGTCGGTAGGGATTTCCGCGGTACCAATTTTTGAAACAACGTGTTTGACTTCCGGGAAATTATCTTTGAGAATGCGTTCGACTTTGGTGGCCGTAGCGATGCTTTCGGTGAGTGAGCTACCAGGCTGAATGGCTACTTGAACGGCCAAATCACCTTCTTCCAGATCGGGAATAAACTCAGCACCCAAGCGATTGAATCCCACAATGGCCGTTACCAAAAGTAAAGTAGCCAAGCCCACAACGGGTTTCCATTTTTTCAAAACCTGATCCAAAATTCGGCCGTAGAAAGCTTCCAACTTCGAGGTCATTCGGTAGGCAAAGCCCGTCTCCTTTTTTACTTTTTTCGACATCACCAACGAGCTGATGACCGGCACATAGGTAAGCGACAAAATAAGCGTGCCCACCAAGGCAAAAGTTAGTGTTTGCGCCATTGGACGAAACATTTTCCCCTCTATCCCCGATAAGGATAAAATGGGGATAAACACAACGATGGTGGTTAAGACACCAAAGGCCGCAGACTTATAGATATTTGCTGCTGAATTGGCTATTTCTCTATCCATTTGTGCTTGCGACAATGTTTTACCAACGAAGCCAGCCGTCAACACCGCCACCAAATTCTCGACAATCACCACTGCACTGTCCACCACAATACCGAAGTCGATAGCCCCCAAAGACATTAAGTTTGCCGAAACACCCGTGTAATACATACACGAAATGGCAAAGAGCATCGATAGAGGAATAATGGACGCCACCACCAGACCAGCTCGAAAGTTGCCAAGGAGTAAAACCAATACCAGAATGACAATCAAACCACCTTCTAGCAAATTATTACGCACGGTGGCAATGGTACGGTTAATCAATCCTGAGCGCTCCAAAAACGGATAAAGACTAATGCCTTCAGGTAAGAGTTTTTGAATTTCGTCGACCCTTTGTTGAACCGCATTGTTCACCTTATACGAATTTTCACCCTTCAACATCAGCGTAATTCCCCCCACAGTTTCCCCTTCACCGTCCATCGTCATTGCACCGTAACGAGGTGGAGCACCGTAGCGAACCTCTGCCACATCAGCAATACGTATAGGAACACCTTGATTGGTGGCAACGTGAATCTTAGCGACATCTTCCAGTGAGCTTACTAAGCCCTCGGTACGGATGTAGGTAGCATACGGACCCTTTTCGATATAACTCCCGCCCGTATTTTGATTGTTCTCTTCCAAAGCGCGAAACACATCGGAAAGCGTAAGGTTATTCGCCGCCAAACTGTAAGGATCAATAGCGACTTCATACTGCTTGAGATAGCCACCAAAACTACTAACCTCAATGATGCCCGGAATTCCAGCCAGTTGACGCTTCACAATCCAATCTTGAACGGTACGCAAATCCATCACGTCGTAAATATCTCGATACGCAGAATCGACCTTTAATACGTACTGGAAAATCTCACCCAGACCAGTGGTGATGGGCATCAATTCCGGACTCCCGAAAGTTTCTGGAATATCACCTCGCACCTCATCAATTTTTTCCTTTACGTATTGACGCGCGTCGAGGGTGGGAACTCGATCGTGAAAAACCACTGTAATTACCGAAAGACCATAGCGAGAAATGGAGCGAATCTCCTCCACTTCGGGCAGATTGGCCATTGCTATTTCCAAGGGATACGTGATGAATTTCTCAACCTCCTGCGGCGCCAAAGAAGGTGAAGTGGTGACAATTTGCACCTGATTATTTGTGATATCCGGAACGGCATCGATGGGAATATTGCGTAACGAGTGCAATCCCAATAATATCATGGCGGATGTAAAGAGCAGAACGACTAATTTGTTCTGCAGCGACTGCTGGATGATGTAAACAAACATAGTATAATTTTCGCGAAAAAAGACAACGATGAAAGAAGGCCGTGTTGAATTTACGCGAAAATAGGAGGTGCTCGTAATGAAAATAGGGCCGCGCTATGTGGCGGGGGGAGAGAAAAAGTCCAAGGTACAAACTCGTTGTGACTGCGGACAAAATCATCTCCGACAGGATTGAGATTCTCTGAAGTCCAAAAAATATTTACAGAAGGCCCATCACCGGGATTTTCGTACATATCCAAGTGATCTTCACCCAGATCGGGATGCCATAGATTCTGAAAAATATCCGACAAAGAACGCTCAACTCCAAATTCTGAAATGGTTGTCGGCCCATAGTTTTCGTGCTCATGCGGAAGACACGCATGAATATGCATGACCATGAGGGCCGTAAACATCAGAAATTTAGAAAATGACTTTTGAGACATGTTGCAAAGGTAACTTATAAAATCGCTTGACACGGAAGTCGACCAAAAAAATAAGTTGTTAAATATTGCAAATCGCTCATTTTGCGAATACAGACTGCTTTATCTGCTCGATTTTTTCTTGAGGTAAGCGGATGAAATAGATGTAATCGGTGCGAGGTGGTTTCCCCAATCCCGCCTGTCTACCCATCGTAATCAATTGTCCGCGATGATAGGTAGCGTGGTTACACACGTGCAGTAAAATATCGTCGATGGCTACATCTTGCTCACCGAGTTTTCTTGTCCCAGCGGGTTCTGTGGCCAGTAAAGTTGCGGCGTACTGCACGAATTGTTTCGAAGTATTTTGCCAACTCGAAAGCATTTCTTCCCGGGAACTCACCTCAGGAACGTTATCCCAAGGAAGTTTCTTAAGGGTGGTAAGCCAGCCAAACTCCGCATTCCAGGAATGCCTAGTTGTCAACTGTATGGAGTTAAAGCTCGATTCAATTTCCATTTTCCACGAGGAATCCTCGGCTTGGCTAAGCCATTGAATGATTTGGTCGTTGGCCCAATACGTATAAATCAGATAGTTGTACACGGCTTCATTTTTTTGAGAAAAACCATCAAGACTAAAAACCAAAGTTATTGCTAGAAAAAAAGACCTCATATCCGTTTGGTTTGAGCATTATTCTTTTTCGATAGTGAGTTCATCAAGCAGTTCAGAAACCACCAAGGCTCCTTTATTGGCATTGTACCACTTCTGCATAGGTTCGAGAATCTGCTTGTAATCATCGTGTTGTCTACGCAATTCATCGTAAAGCGATTGCGCCTCCTGAGGTCTTGGCCCCCAAGTACCTACAACCTCATTAAAATCACCCGTAAGTCGGATCAATTTCGGAATGCTACGACCGCCATTGGTGAGGTACGCATCCATGATATCTAGGTTTTCATCTCTGAAAATGTAGCGAACCTCAACCCCGGCGGCCTTGGCGATATCCTGCAAAGGTGGTATGCAGTGGGCGGCATCTCCACACCAATATTCCGTGATGACGATCCATTTTTCGTTCAAATGCAAATCGCTGGGCAGCGCGCTTTTCCAAGGCTGGGTTTTCAACCAACGCTGGACTCGTTTTTCGTTGAGTGCCACGTACACGCCCATTGGTGTATCTTGAGTTGCAAGCGTGTGTTCGGGCCAGGCCTTGATATACGCATCAAAGCTTAGCCCTTCACGCCATACTTGATTCCATCTATCGGTTGTAATCATTTCGAGAAATTGAGAATTGTTTCACGTATGATACGCACACAATCCATCAATTGTTCTTCATTAATTACCAAAGGAGGTGCAAAGCGAATGATATTACCGTGCGTTGGTTTGGCTAAAAGTCCGTTATCGCGAAGTTTGAGACAAATATTCCAAGCGGTATTGCTCGCTTCCTCGTCGTTAATGACAATCGCGTTGAGCAATCCCTTTCCGCGCACGAGAGTTACCAAGTCCGACTCATCAATCAACTTTTGCATTTCCGCACGGAAAAGTTCACCCAAACGGAAGGCATTCTCGGCCAAATTCTCACGCTCCACAACCTTTAATGCCTCCATCGCTACCGCGCAAGCTAACGGATTTCCACCGTAGGTACTTCCGTGTTCACCCGGACGGATACACATCATAATATAATCATCAGCCAAAACGGCGGAAACTGGTAATACGCCCCCGGAAAGAGCTTTTCCTAAAATCACGATATCCGGACGTGCGTCTTCGTAGTCGGTAGCCAAGCGCTTTCCTGTGCGGGCAATACCCGTTTGGACTTCGTCAGCTATAAACAGCACATTGTATTTGGTACACAAACGACGAACACCCGCTAAGTAGCCTTCGTGAGGAACGACTACACCGGCTTCACCTTGTATGGGCTCAACCATAAAAGCCGCCACGTTGGGATCTTGCAAAGCCTTTTCCAAAGCCTCTAAATCGTTGTAGTCGATAATATCATAACCCGGCATGTAGGGTCCGAATCCTTTGTAACTGCTCGGATCGTCGGATGAGCTGATAGCCGCTAAGGTTCTTCCCCAGAAATTTCCGTGTACAAAAACGATACGCGCTTTATTCTCCTCAATACCCTTTTTCTCATAGGCCCATTTACGAGCTAGTTTCACTGCCGTTTCGCCACCTTCAACCCCGGAATTCATAGGTAAGACCTTATCGTACCCAAAAAGTTCGGTAACGTATTTCTCGTATGGTCCCAAGATACTGTTGTAAAATGCACGACTGGTAAGCGTCAAACGCGTTGCCTGCTCGGTGAGTGCACGAATAATATCGGGGTGACAATGACCTTGGTTTACGGCAGAATAGGCACTGAGAAAATCGTAGTACTTCTTATTTTCCAAATCCCAAACAAAAACACCTTCACCGCGATCAATAACCACCGGCAACGGATGATAATTGTGCGCTCCATATTTATCTTCGAGTTCGATGGCTTGCGCCGAGGTCAATTTACTGTTCATTACAAATACAAATTCAATGGATTACTTAATTTCGCTACAACGAGGCGTCGTAAACGATTCGGGCTGCAAGTTCGGAAATATCTTTGGGTTGCAGAAATGTTTTTTGCTTTCCCGAAGAGGTTGTAGCCCACTGCTCCACTCGATACACTCTTCGTGGTCGGCAATGTCTCTCAAGTTGGGAAAAAAGCTTGATCCATTCGGCTTTCTCGATATCCTGTAAACACAAGAGCACCAGCACTTCCCCCCAGAGTTGATCTTTTTCCCCTACCACCTGTACCTCCATATCGGAGATGCTTTGCCATTTTTGCATCCAGTCGTTGAGGTGGATTTTTTTTCCACCGGAATTCACCACACGGTCGGCGCGACCAAGGAAACGAAAATGCGTATCGTCGATTTTTTCCACACGATCTTGGGTGACGAGTCCTTCCACGCCAGTAACCGAATCCCAAATCACCAAGCATTGCTCGTCGTTACGATCAAATCTCACCCCTTCCAAAACTTCATAGTCCTCACTCCCCGGGACTCGCATAGCGATGTTCGACAAAGTTTCGGTCATTCCGTAGGTATGAAATACTCGTTGTCTCGGACTTCGAGCCTGGAAATCTGCCTCCAAAACACCACCACCAATAAGCACTACCAAAAACGAATCGAGGGTATTTTTTTGCCATTGCGCCGGACTCACCGAAATCATATCGCCCTGCATATCTGGGGGCAATTCAAGGGCTGGTTTATAACAATACAACTTCATTTGCGCAATTATTGCGCGGTAGATGAGCATTTTTCCACCCGTAAAAGAGGCGGGCAGCACCAATGTAGCCGACTCAACTTCGCCAACGTAGGCTAAAGTCCGACGGGCTGAAGCCTCAATTTGAGCTTTTGTAAATCGCAGAACTTTCGGCGCACCAGAGCTGCCACTCGTCTGAAAGTCAATAGCATCCGAAAAATACCAAGATTCAATTGCCGCTCGAATATCGGCTATCCAATCGTACATTGGCCACTGAATATCTTCATAGCTCGTTATGTTTGAAAAGTCGATAATAAAAAATTCCGATGATGGTTTGCTCTTTGACACGATTCTGCTATGTTTGGCGTTTGTTTTGGTACAGATCAACTATGAATAAGAAAGGATTTTTCAGCCTCATTTGTTTACTCATCTTGAGCATTGCTTCCGCGCAAAAGTACCCTCAAAATTACTTTCAGTCGCCGCTAGACATTCCTTTGTATGTCAGTGGGACCTTTGGGGAATTACGCAGCAATCATTTTCATGCGGGTATTGACCTCAAGACCCAAGGTCAGGAGGGCAAGCGCGTATTGGCTGCCGCTGAGGGATACATTAGCAGAATCAACGTCTCTTCATCGGGATACGGCAAAGCCATTTACATCAACCACCCCAATGGTTTCATGACTGTTTACGCGCATTTACAGCGGTTTAATGAGGAGATCGAGGCCTACGTAAGAGAGCATCAATATCGCAAAGAGACTTTTGAGTTGACACTGTATCCAAGTCCTGGTCAGCTTAAGGTAAGTCAAGGCCAAGTGATTGCGCTGAGCGGCAATACTGGAGGCTCTGGAGGTCCGCATTTGCATTACGAAATCCGCGATCAAGGAGGAGAACGCGCGCTTAATCCATTGCTCTTCGGTTTGAATATCAACGACCGCCGTGCACCCAAGCTCTTTCGGGTGAAGCTTTACGAAATCGACCACGAGGGGAATATCCGCGATGAGAGAGTGGTGGATATTGCGCCGGGGAGTAACGGGATATACAGACCTGTCAATCAAACCAGCATCAAGTTGCACAACACCTTTGCCGTAGGAGTTCAAGGCTATGACCATCAGGATGGGTCCGAAAACAAAAATGGTATATACCGCGTGGTTGTGTTGGTAAACGATACAGCGTATTTCAGTTTCCAAGCCGACGGTATTCGCTTTGATCAATCGCGCTACATCAATGCCTTTGTCGATTATCCGGCCAAAAAAAATAAGGGACAGACCTACTACCGATTGTACGAGATGCCCAACTACAACCTAGATGCGCATCCCGAACGAAAAGAGCGCGGCATCATTCACATAAACGACTCCGGAAGTTTCACCCTAAAAATGGAGGCCCTCGACTTTCACGGAAACCGTTCTGAGGTTCATATTCCGTTGGATTTGATGTGTAAAGATTTTTCTTCGCGCTTCGGCAGCGCCACCGTGTGGCAATACAGCATGTCGAATACCATCAACGATGGTGGAATTCGAGCTACCTTGGCGCCAATGTCACTCTACGAAGACGCGGTTATCGAGTATAAAATTGAAGAAACCTGCAGCAATTGTCTCACACCGGTTTTCGGTATTGGCAGAACCGATATTCCCATTCATCGCAATCTGATGGTGAGTTTTGACCGTTCATTGATTGAAAGCGATCTGCCCCGAGAGAAAATGGTGGTGGTGCGACGCGATCATGCCGGAGCAAAATGGCAAAGCATCGGCGCCGACGAAAACAACAGCAATCATTTAATGGCCTATTCCAAGACTTTCGGACAATTTTCCGTCATGTCGGATCTTATTGCTCCCCGCGTTTATCCCATAAATTTCGGTGACGGACAGAGCATTTCCGACAACAAACCCATTCACATACATATAAGTGACGATTTTTCCGGAATTAGCAAATATGCCGCGTATGTAAACGACGAGTGGATTCTTATGGAATATGAGCCGAAAAGTAACTTGTTATTTTATACCTTTGACGGCAAACTATCAAAAGGCAAAAATACCTTGCGTTTGGTAGTATGGGACAACTGTAACAACAAGACAGAAAAAACATGGAGCATCGTTCGCCCTTAATTTTATGCCTTCTCCTTATTGCCTTTGGAATAGGTGAAATTTCCGCGCAAAAGCGCGACAACCGACCAATCCAACTCAACGGGGTGGTGATGAGTAATGACAGCATTCCGCAGTTGATTCCCAATTGCAACATATTTATTCCCGGCAGAAGTCAGGGAACCATCAGTGCAGACGACGGCTTTTTCTCCATCGCCATCATGCCTGGCGACACCATTCAGTTTAGCGTCATTGGTTTCAAAAGAGAAAAATTCTATCTGCCCGACACCATCAAACGCGACCGCAAAGGCTATCTCGTAGAAATTCGTTTGGAGCGTGATACCGCCTATCTGCGGGAAGTAACCATTTATCCTTGGCCTTCACCCGATCGTTTAAAAGCCGAATTTATGTCCATTCGTGTACCCACTACCGATATGGATATAGCCCGCCGAAATCTGGCCATTGCGGCACTACGCGAACGCGCCGCGGCCATGGGCTACGACCCTAGCGAATTAGGTAAGGAAATGATGCGCCAACAAAGTACCTACTACTACGATAGAACCCGCTACGGAGGAATGTCTGGAGGAACCGCCATGATGATGTCGCTGTCCAACCCCTTCGCTTGGCACCAACTCTTTGAATCACTCAAAAAATAGGTATGTCCAGACTTCCACTGGTCATTTTTTTAACTTTCACCTCCTTGAGTTTGTCGGCTCAGTCGATTATTGAAGGTAGTGTAAAAAGCAATCAGGGGAAGCCCCTCGTGGGAGCATTGATTAGAATTGATTCCGACTCAACACGGGCCGATAACAAGGGTAATTTCTCGTTATTGACCCAACGCAGCGGATCTCAACAGATCATTTTTTCCCATGAAAATTTTTACGGCGACACCCTAGAAGTCTTTCTCGAAGCTCGAAAAGTTTACAGTCTGAAAGTTCAACTTACCCCCTCAAGCACCGACCTTCAGGCGGTGGACGTAACCGCGCGGGATCGTTTTGAAAATCAAACCGCTATCGACATAAAAAGCATTGAAGCCTTTGTAGGGCCCACTGGAGGTGTGGAAGGTATTCTTCGAACCTTTGCCGGAGTGAGTTCGCGCAATGAACTGAGCTCACAGTATTCGGTACGCGGAGGGAATTTCGACGAAAACCTAGTCTACGTAAATGGCATCGAAGTCTACCGCCCCTTTCTCGTGCGCAATGGCCAACAAGAAGGTTTGAGTTTCATCAACACCGACATGATTCAAAGTGTCGACTTCTCCGCCGGGGGATTCGATGCACGCTACGGCGATCGCATGTCGTCGGTTCTGGACATCCGCTACCGGCGACCAACGGAGTTTGGATTGCGGATGCAGGCCGGACTCTTGGGAGGAGCTGTCACCGTTGAAGACGCCAAAGGCAAACTCGATTACATGCTCAGCATACGCTATCGTCAAAATGCCATGCTGTTGGGCGCAATGGACACCGAAGCCGACTTCCAACCGCAGTTTACGGATATTCAAGCATCGGTCAACTACCAACTCACCGACGAAATCACACTGAGCTACCTCTCCAACGTGAGTCGCAACCGCTACCAAGTCATTCCCACCTCACGCGAAACCAGCTTTGGATCTTTCCAGCAAGCCCTGCGACTGAATGTGTTCTTCGATGGTCGGGAAGACTACGATTTTATCACAAATTTTCATGCGGTTAGTGCCGAGTGGCGACCACTCAAAAATCTGAGAAATACCATTTCCGCCTCAGTTTATCAATCGCTCGAACAAGAACACTTTGACGTTATTGGAGCGTATCGACTCTCCGAGTTGGACAACGATTTAGGGTCGGATAATTTCGGGGAAATCGACTTTCTTCGCGGTACCGGAGGCTTTCACAACTTCGCCCGCAACCAACTCGATGCACTGGTAGCCAATATCGACCTGAAGAGCACTTTAGTGGTGAAAAACTCCACCTGGAATGCGGGGATTAAGTGGCAGTATGAAGACATTCGTGACCGCTACAAAGAATGGGAATATATCGATTCGACCGGTTACAGTGTGCCTCACCGACCCGAATGGGGTTTTCGGAGGCGTCGAGATCGTGTTATACGGGTAACCCAACCCATCGAAGGACTCAACTTATTCGAGAGTTTTGACTCCCGTGCCTCGGTCTTCTCACACCGGGTTATGGGCTTTATCGAAAATCAGCGTCGATGGGAAATCAACGATCGCTCCTTTTCTTACTCCATCGGCGTTCGTGCCCATCACTGGAGTTTAAACGGTCAAACCGTGATTAGTCCGCGCGGAACCATCAAAGCCAAGCCCTTTCGCAACAGCGACATGATTTTTCGTTTTTCCGCCGGTTACTATCACCAACCCGCTTTTTACCGGGAAATGCGTGATATCGGAGGCGCTGTGAATCGCAACATAGCAATCCGTGCACTTCGTACTTGGTCACGATCACATGATCGAAATGTGGGGTCGAGACTTCCGATTGGTTACTGAGCTTTATTACAAAGACCTACAGCACTTGGTATCGTACCAAATGGACAATGTCCGACTGCGTTACAGTGCGCAAAACGACGCCTCGGGGTACGCTACCGGTATCGACTTCCGCATTCACGGCCAGTTTGTCAAAGGCGTGGAATCCTGGTTTAGTTTGTCCGTAATGACTATACGTGAAAAATTCGATGCGTTTCCCGAGCTCGGCTACCTCCCCCGCCCTACCGATCAGCTTGTCAATGCATCCATCTTCTTCCAAGATCACCTGCCGGGCGACGACTCGTGGAAAGTGAGCGTCACCACCATGTTTGGCACCGGACAACCTTTTCAACCTCCTAGAGCCTTACCTTCCGAAAATATCTTTCGCATTTCCAACTACCGACGCGTCGATATTGGTATTTCCAAAGAACTCAAACGTCCCAACAAAGAAGCCTCGTGGGCATTCCTGAACACATTTAAAAGCGCTACGGTCGGACTCGACGTCTTTAACCTCTTAGGCATTCGAAACTCCATTTCCTATCTGTGGATTCGCGAGGTCAACTCGTCCAATCCCGATGCCTCAACTGCCCGACAATACGCAGTTCCGAACTTTTTAACCAATCGACTGCTTAATTTACGCGTCCAAATACAACTATAAAAATGAGAATTGCCGACACCATTCCCCACGCTTCCATGCGCATCATCATTTACGCTTTAGAAAAATACCATTACGTAGAATTCGAAGCCGGACCTATGAAACAAGGCTTTCGTTTTTCAAAAGAACAAGTCCCGGGCGTAGACAATATTAAAAAAGTCATCTCGCCCCAATTCATTACCGAAGTGGAAGAACGCTTTCTCCAAATGCAAAAACAAGCCCTAGCAGCATTGAAGAATGGCTGAAGACGCCTTTAAAATCTCAATTTCCGAAGGGTGCGGAGAATACCGTGAAAAAGGCAGCAGCTTTCTCGGGTTTGCCTTTCCCTTGGATGATGAGAAAATTTTACTGGAAAAAATTACCGAACTGAAAAAGCAGCACCCCAAGGGTCGGCATTTCTGCTACGCCTATCGAATAACCGAGCACAACTGGCGCGCTTCCGATGATGGCGAACCCAAACACAGCGCCGGCACACCCATCCTCCACCAAATCCAATCTGCAGAACTCTACCAAACAGCCGTTGTGGTAGTTCGGTATTTTGGCGGGACCAAACTCGGGGTTCCCGGACTCATCAACGCTTACAAACAAGCAGCCTCCGAAGCATTAGAAAACACCAAATCCCAAGAAATTTGGCCCACCATCCCCATTCATCTGACACTTTCTTACGAGCAATACCATCACGTACTTCAACTACTGACGCATTACGATTATACCGATCTTGAAAATCAACACACGGAAATTGTTGAAATGCATCTATCCATCCGCGAAAGTCAACTCGAAAATTTCGAGAAACAATGCGTGGATATGCAGATTGAAATGCGGAGGGATTGATGGAATGGCGTGTGGGGAGGTTGTGGCGTGCTGGGCCATACGGCTGGCGCAGAGCTCAGGGCTCAGAGCGCGGGTGGGATGCATGGCCTTCTGGGAGGTTTTAGCTCGCAGGGTCAAAGGACTGGCGGAGAGCGGAGGGCAGAGGGATTGATGGATTGGCTTACGGGGAGGTTGTAGCGGGCAGGGCCATATGGCTGGCGCAGAGCTCAGGGCACGGGGCGCAGGTGGGACGCATGGCCTTCTGGGAGGTTTTAGCTCGCAGGGTCAAAGGACTGGCGGAGAGCGGAGGGCAGAGGGATTGATGGATTGGCTTACGGGGAGGTTGTAGCGGGCAGGGCCATATGGCTGGCGCAGGGCTCAGGGCTCAGAGCACGGGCCTGAGATACGAGGCCAGGGGTAGGGGGAGGTTGTGGGATACAAGGACGGGGCGCACTACGCGGTCGGAGGTCGGAGGTCGGGAGTCGGGAGTCGGAATGCCTATTTATGCCCCGGGGAATCGACCACATGGAATCATATAGACTGCTGTTCTACTGCTTTTTGGCTAGGAATGTACCGCGCCCCTTACCGTTCCCACGCGCCCAATCCGCCCCAAACGCCTAAACAAATAAACGAATAAACAACTAAACGTCCCTTATCGTTCCCACGAGCCCGACCCGCCCCAAAAGAATAAACACCTAAACCCTCTGTGAAACTCTGTGCCTTCTCTGTGAAACTCTGTGTAATAATTGAGT
>REDE01000086.1 GCA_007693635.1 Flavobacteriales bacterium
GCAAAAGTACTATCAAAAATACTTACCAACCAAATACTTTTTTGAGTTTTTTTAACCGACCATTTTTTGAAAACACGTTCGTTCCTTAATGGGAGTGCAAAGATATATGCATCGACTCCATTCCCACAACAGATTTTTGAAAATTGAAGCTATTTTTTTTAAGGCGTGGAAACACTTACGGGTAAAACCTTACCCTTGAAATACTTATGCCCATTGAGACAAAAATCAACAACGTATTTACCCATCTCAAACGCACTCAAGGGCGCCTGATAACCGGGAAATGCCGCCGATAACATCTCCGTCTGAACCGCTCCCAAGGCCAAAATATTGAAGGAAAGAACATGACTCGCGCCTAATTCCTCCTGTAATAATTCAAATAATGGAATGATTGCACCCTTGCTACTGCTGTATGCAGCTAAACCAGGAAACTTTGAAGTCCCACTTATTCCACCCATACTGCTTATACCAACCACATGCGCACCTCTTAATACTGGCAATAAATGCTGCGTTAACCAAAATGGACCAAATACATTTACACCGTATGAGGCCACTAATTGCTCAGGCGTGATGGAATCAAAGGGCGAATTGACTAAATAGCCACTGTTGTGCAACAAAATATCTACTCTTTCTACCTCCGAACGTATAATCATAGCCGCCGACTCTACGGAAGCGTGATCGCTGAGATCACAGCCTATCCAACGAATACCTGAATATCCAACCTCGCTCCTACTTAATACCCACACTCGATGACCCTGCTCAACAAACAAACGCGCCGCCTCATAACCAATACCTCGACTGCCTCCAGTAATCACAATATTCTTCCTCTCAATTGTCGCCATACCTATATATATGTTGCTATTGACGAATCAACGCCAAATCACCAATTAATACCCCGTGAACTTCTCCCTTTGTACGCACTCCTATATAAGGAGTGTTTCTCGACTTGGAATGAATATCCGAAAGACGAAACTCTGAGTCGATAAAGGGATCAAATAATGTAAAATCAACCTCGGCGCCATCCTCTACTACTACCGAAGCAATGTTTAATATGCTTCTTGGAGCAATGGCCAAAGCATGCACCATGTCGTCTACCGATAAACCAAGCGTACCTAAAAGACCAAAACAACTCTCTAAACCAATCATTCCGTGACGCGCTAAGGCAAACTCACAGTCTTTTTCCTCAATTGTACACGGACGGTGATTGCTACTGACAGCATCGATCACACCACTTCGCAATCCGCTAACCAAGGACGAACGATGTAGTTCGTCACGTAGGGGAGGAAAAACTTTGTAATTGGTATCGTAACTGTACAACTGCTCGTCCGTACTGATTAAATTGCTGATGTGTACATCCGCAGAAACCGACAAGCCTTCTTCTTTGGCCCTAGCTAAAACCTCTACTCCCTCCTTGGTGCTGATGCCCATGAAATGCAAATGCCCACCAGCATACCTTAATATGTGTAGCTGACGCTCCATTTCCATCGCCTCAGAAAAAGACGGAAGCCCTTGCATGCCTAAACGCGTGCTTACCGGACCCTCATGCATTTGGGCACTCTGACTAAAGGACCTGTCTTGCGGATACGTCATTAATGGAGCTCCGAAATTGCTCGTGTACTGAAGTGATAACTTGAGTAACTCTGTGTTATGACTGAGTCGTAAATCATCTGTGAAGCAAACAGCTCCAGCGCGAAACATATCGTACATTTCGGCCATTTCCTTGCCCTCCATGCCTCGAGAAATAGCCCCAGCGGGTAATAACTGAAACTCTACATCGCGCGCAGCTCGAAATAAATACTCAACTCCACTCTTACCATCTACTACCGGCTTGGTGCCAGGAAGCACAACCGCCCCGGTAAATCCTCCCTTCATGGCTGCATGAATTCCTGAATCTAAAGTCTCCCGATCTTCAAATCCCGGATCGGAAAAATCAACATGCATGTCGATCCAACCCGGAGATATATGTAAGCCCTCTCGAAGTAAAACCTCCTCGCCTACCTCCGGCTTTAAACTACCAATACCGACTATCTTCCCTTCGGAAAATCGTATATCAACGGTCTGCTGATGGTGTGAAGAAGATGGATCAACGACCCTAACTTGCTGCAATAAGAGATTCATATATGGAGAATTTAGCAATCATTTTAATGGCCGCTAAGGTAAAAAACGTATCCATACCAGCTCCAAAAGAAATGCGAGCGCAGCAAAAATCAATAAAACCCACCAAATGGAAGATTCCTTTGAAGTGGATAAAGTAGAAATCGGATCGGTGGATGAATGCATTTGCACAACCGGATTGCCAAATACCTCCTCGATATCGCGATCCTCCATGAGTGAAAGTGAACTCTCCAAACGAGAAGCATTGAAGGCTTCGTAACCTACTAACTGATTGCCTTGGTAAAGTCCGTACACCCCCGGTAACTGTGGCTTTTGATCCCAACGAACCTCCACAAATCGACCTCTTCGACGTTGTGAAGGTGTAAAAAGATTTTGCTCCCCTAAATCTACAGAAACCAAAGCCTCCGCATCGGTAACTGAGTAACGGGCTAGTTCAGAAGCACCGAGCCAACGGTACAACTCGGAGCTTCCAGAAGCAAACAAAACCATGTTGTGCATCAATGGAACCAATAAAGAATGGGTGGATAAATCACTATATGGTGCATCAAAAGGAACGGTCCAAATAAATGACTCCGCTCGACTTTCTCGTGTGAGTGAAAACAAAATGGGACTCCGATCGGATAAGCCCAAGGTGGCCGGAACCGTTGGAAAGGACCAGTACCCGGATATTTTTGGCACCTCCGGCTGCCGTTCTTTTCGCATAAAGACACCTCGAAATAACGGATCACCCCAATTGATATTGGAAACCGGAATAGACTGCTCGAATGTCCGCCACTGCACACCCGCGTCCACTAAACCAATTTTCCGAAAAAGAGCTCGGTATCCGGCGCTTAGCTCCTGCTTTCCAGGCATAATAATTACCAAACGACTTCCCGACTCTACTAATGGATCGACTAATCCGGCCGGTATATCGGATAATGCATTGAGGATAACCACGGAAGATGCCCTAAGCACCGAAGCCTCGATTCCCCCAGGACGCATAGTGGTCAACTGAAATTGATCATCACTTAATATGGCCTCCAAAACGCGCGCAGAATTTCCAGACTCGCTTACTAAGGAAACGGGAATTGCCTCCGCAATGGAGAAATGAAAATATAAGACGTCATCAAATACCACCGGAAAATCATCGATACGAACCTCACCACGAAATTTCCCTCCTTGAGAAAGTAGCGTAGACAAACTCAACTCCACTCGATCGCCCGCGGGAATGGTTACACGACGAGCCGATCGCAGACTGTCGTTGAGGTGCAGTTCCACCAAAATATCTCTAGCCGGACTTGTTCCATAATTCGCTATCAAAGCAAAAACTTCCAATGGCTGACCAACTCCTGAAGGAACATCAAACCAAACCGAATCGACAGAAACACTTTCAATAGTATTTCCCTCGCTTACCTTGACGGGGATAATCCCCTCCGGCCAATCACCAACCATAGGCAAACCATCGCTTTGAAAGTCACTGATCAGGTAAATAGCACCGATGTCAACTGCGCGCTTGGCCGTTTCAAATTTCATTTTAACCTCCTCCCAGGTCGACCCGCGATACGTACGTCGAAGCTCTTGAACCGCGCGCAAGGCCTCAGCAGACTGCACTGCCTCATAAGCCGAGGGGTCCGTGCTATGCGACAAAATCAACCAAGAAGCATCCTCAGGATACGAGCGAATGAGCTTGTCCGCAGCCTCTAATGCCAAATTCCAAGAAGTACTCTGACCTGCAGAAGCCATCATACTTTGTGAATTGTCAATAAATACTAAGCGCGTTTGAGATGGATTTACCCCCGCGGCAGACGGACGATATGGCTGCGCAAAAGCCAAAACCAACAAAATCAAACCCAGTAAACGGGTAGCAAGAATTAAATAATGCTTGAGTTTACGCGTGGCCTTTTCGGTCAACACCAAGCTTTGCAACCATTTAACCCGACTAAAATGAATAACCCTGTAGCGTCGAAATCGAAACAAGTGAATCAACACCGGAATGGCCAACGCTAAAAGTCCCCACAAGAATAAAGGGTTTAAAAAACTCATTAATAATGAAATTTCACCTCCTCGGCATTTTCAAGTATATAATTGAACTGTTCGATGTCTGTATCGTTCAAGCGCAGAACCCCCTTAAACGTAACCACATCATCGGTGTTATATTTCCGTTTGGGTTTGGAAATCATCAAGGTCATTACCGATTCTGGACCAGCAGCCCCGCAAAAAAAACAGGCCGCAAAGGGAAAGGCCGACAAAGCGTATATGCCTTCTTCTAAGTCAATAGGAATTACGTATCCCTTAATGGCTACCGGCTTTCCTTCCAACGCCCTAACCGATGGCCCAAAGGTGGGAAACAAAAACCAATCTTGATACTTCTGCACATATTTTTCACTAAACTTCACATCAGTGAGGGTTTTCCAAGTAATTACCGTGCCCTCTTGAGCAAACAGTGACTGGCTCATTACTCCGGAGAATAATAGGGCAAAGGCTAATATCCTTAACGCACTTCCAGAAAAACGATCTCTTTGCATGTAAACTGCTATTATGTTATTCTAAATAATGTTTTCTCCTAAAATCAAAGCCTGAAAAGGCATAACTTATTCCGTTCACAATCAAGGTTTCGAAATTAAAAACTCCAAAACTCATTTTTTCACTTTGACATTCCGCATGGAGTAAATAAAACCTTGACCGGGATTTTTGTTCAAACGAAAGAAGCCCGACAAAACTACGTAATCGTCTACTTTAAACTTGACATTTGAATCGGCAAAATGCAGATCAATGACCGTCTCCACCCCAGCTTGACCGCAAAAAAAGCAATTGGAAAAAGGCGTCATGGATAAAACATATGTGTTCTGCTCTACATCCATCGGGATGATATACCCCGTAACCGTAACCTCCGTATTGTTTCGCTCATTTAATCCTTGAAAAAAATCGGGCTGATAACGCATATCTGGCGTGGTATGTACTCGAGTAGCGGATAGTTCCATCCAACTCAATACAGGCTGCGCGTACATTCCTTGAACCAAAAATATGAATATCGCCGCAATGGTGCTCCTCATTTTATTCTGTTTTTCCTCCTAATACTTCATGGATACGCGTTGAATAGGCACGGACAGCTGGAATTACCGCTGCGATTAAACCGATAAGCAAACTTACACCGGCCAGCAGAAAATCCTCCTTGTTCCAATTCCATACCTCCAAAGCGTAGCGGTAACTCTCCCGCGCATACCCGGAAATCAAAAACATGGCCAATCTGCTAAATACCCATCCAAAAACAAAACCAATGAACGCAAGAATTACTCCTTCGGTGCAAATAAGCTGAAAGAGTTTGGAGCGCGATGCCCCCATACTACGAAGCAAAGCCATTTCGTAACGACGCTCGCGCAGAGAATTGTAAAGGGATACAAATACACTTATGGCCGACAAAAGCATAATGACAATGGCCAACCAACGCAGGGTGTTGATCCCGATGCCCAATAAACCGAGTAAACGGTTGATTTCAATGGCGGGCAAGGCAGCCTGCATATTGGTATTGGTGTTGATGTGTCGCGGCAACTGCAATCGGGCCATTGGGCCAGTGAATTTCACCAATCCAACAGTCACCTCACGCTCCTCGGCGTGTCCGTGGTTGCAATCAGGACCGTGTACATGGTCGTCGTCGTGTGCGTGATGGTCGTGAGCCCCATGAGAATGTTCCTTATGCCCTTCAGCATGATCGTGTCCGTGATGTCCGTCTTCATGATCGTGGTTGCAATCCGGACCATGCACATGATCATCTTCATGATGATGTCCGTCTGAATGATCGTGTTCATGTTTCTCGGTATGATCGTGACTGTGTCCGTGATCGTGATGATGGTGATCATGCACTGCCCATACGCTTTCCAATGGGGTAAGAATAAGCTGATCCAATACTGAACCACTGGGCTTCAATATACCTACCACCACGTATTCTTGGTCGTCGTGGACGTGGCCGTCATTAGCTTGCAGTCCGTGTGTACCAACAAAGTGGTCACCAATCTTGAGTCCGGTTTGTCGTGCAGCATTCGCCCCCAAAGTAGCCTCCAATACATTTTCAAAAACCTTTCCTTCATGAAGTTCTGCATTGTAGTGCTCCACGTATTCCGGTGTAGTTCCGACAATTCGATAGCCTTGAAAATTATCTCCCAACGATAGGGGAATAACGCTTTTTACCAGCGGATTTTTCTTCAAATCGTTCAGCTCATTCAGCGAAATATTTCCCGTAGGAGCATCAATATGGTAAATACCCGAGAGAATAAGTTGCAAAGGACTACCCTTCGCACCCACTACCATGTCAACCGAGCGAATATTCGTGGTGAATTGTTTCTCAAGTTGCGCGTTGAGTTGCACCAGCAGCGAAACGATTCCCACACCAAAAGCCATGAGTAAGATGGCAAGGAGACTACCCAAGGGACGACTGAGCAAATTTGCCCAACTCATTTTAAGCCAACTCATAGCGAATTCATTTTTGCGTTAGCCAAGGATACCGACCGAGGAAAAATATCTTTCAGGCGTTGATCATGCGTCACCACCACCAGAGCCACATTGTGATTCTGGGTCAAATCAATAAGCAGTTTACCCACCGACTCTGCATTGGCGTCGTCCAAACTACTTGTTGGCTCATCCGCAAGAACCACAGCTGGCTTCTTCACCATTGCACGGGCAATCGACAGACGCTGTTGTTCGCCCTGACTCATATTCTGGGGTTTTTCGTGGAATTTTGAAGAAAGGCCTAAGTCACTCAAAATCTCTTTCGCCATTTTTTCATCGGGCTTTCTTCCGGTTGCGATCCAAGCTAGCAGCACATTATCCAAGGCTGATAGCGCTCGAACAAAGTGATGTTGCTGAAAGATCATGCCGATTTGTTCCCCACGAAAGGCGTCACGGGCCGATTCTGAAAGTTGGTAAATCGACTGCGAATCGATACGGACATCCCCTTCTTTAGGAGTGAGAAATCCCGCCATAATATGCAGCAGGGTTGACTTCCCCGAGCCCGATGGCCCGGTAATCAGCAGGCTTTGCCCCTTCTCCACCTCCACATTTGGAAAGCGAAAAGCCTCACCATCTTGGTAGGTAAATCCTAGGTCTGTAATTTTCACGCTCATGGCGGTAAAAATAAAACAAATAACACGTTTACAAAATCCCAAACGAAAATTTAGGATGGTATTAGCAGAATAAGAATAAATTGGAATAATAACTCCCCTAAGCCTTGAGCATTCTTGAGGTATACATATTTCGCGATTCCAGCCTCTTCAATTGTACATTTGTTAAACCAAACACGACAAAAATCTCCCTCCTATGAAACAAGCCTTTACTTCTCTACTCACATTATCCTTCCTTTTCTTGGGACTTGTTTCAAAAACACATGCACAGGTTGACAAAACAACAGAATCGCATTTACCAATTATTTTTATTCACGGATTCCTGGCCTCGGGAGACACCTACGAAAAACAAGCGCTGCGCTTTGTTGCCAACGGCTATAGTCAGGATCGAATATTTACTTTCGACTGGAACTCTTTAAGCCGTCAGGAAAGCATAATATCACTTACTGATTTTGTGGCGGAGATATTGACAAAGACTGGGGCTTCGAAAGTCTATTTGGTGGGTCATTCAGCGGGAACAGGTTTGTCCTATAGTTTTATGGCCGACAGCAGCAGAGCAGCATTGGTTGAAGCCTACGTAAATCTTGCAGGACGCAGAATGATTCAACTGCCGGGAACTGAATCACACAGAATCCGAACCCTGAATATCTACAGCGACGGGGATTTAATTGTAAAAGGAAGTGATATACCAAATGATATCCCGCAATCACAAAACCTACGATTTAACGAACACGACCACTACCAAGTTGCAACATCCCAGGAAAGCTTTGCCGCCATGTTTGAATTTTTCACCGGAGAAAAACCTTCCGTACTCGACGTGCCCATTGCAAAAAAAGAGCAAATTCAGCTCTCCGGAAAAGTTGTGAGTTTGGGAGAAAATCACGTTCAGGAGGGAGCTCAAGTTGCTATTTTTTCTCTAAAAACCAATAGCGGAGAACGACAAATGGAAACAGCTGAGGTTATATTCACCGTGGACGAAAATGGAAAATGGGGGCCTTTTACAGCAAAAAAAGGTGTCGCCTATGAATTTGTCGTTAGTCCGGCTGAAAAAGGAAGTCGCAGCATTCACTACTACCGAGCTCCTTTTTATGCAGACAATCCTTTTATCTACCTGCGAACATTGCCCGGACAGGGTTCGATGGCCGGAATGATGCTAAGTGGTATTCCCAAGGATGATGGGCAGGCCGCGGTGGCAATATTCGCGTCTCAACAGGCGGTGATTCACGGAAGAGATAACTTAAAAATTAACGGAATAGAACTCAGTACAGCCCAATGGGCAAAACCCGAAAGCAGCAATATCGCCTGGTTTCTTTACGACGCCAACAACAATCAAGAGAGTGATTTTACGCCTATTTCCACATTTGCCATGATGCCTTTCCTAATGGGAATTGATGTGTATTTCCCTTCCAAGTCGGAAAAAACTCAACGTGCGGAACTCAACGGACAAACTTTGCATTTTCTCAACAGAAAATCAGAATCCGAAGGAATTGTGGTGTTGGTGTTTTAATCAACGTGTGTGATATTTCCATTAACAATTATCCATTGTCCATTATCAATTGTCCATTCACTCCCCCCGTATCGACATAATATCCCGATCAAAGAGATACATACCACTTTTATCGTTTCCAATCATATTAAGCTTGTCGAGCAAATCAGTAGCCAAAGCCTCCTCCTCCAACTGTTCGGCCACGTACCACTGCATAAAATTGTGGGTAGAGTAATCCCGAGAAGTCAAACACAAGCCCACCACATCATTGATGGAAGATGTCACGAAACGCTCGTGTTCCAAAAGACTCTGAAACAAATCTTTAATATTCTCAAAGTTCACCGAGGGCTTTGCCAGTTCGGGCACGATGGCCTTACCACCGCGTTCATTTATATAGTGGAGTAATTTCAACATGTGCTGACGCTCCTCGTCTGAGTGGGCGTACATAAACTTAGCAATCCCGGGATAGCCGGCATTCTCTGCCCAACTGGCCCACGCCAGATAAATATGCGACGACTTCGCTTCGATTACCAATTGATCATTGAGGGCAATTTCTATTTCTTTGGAAAGCATAACTGTAGATTTTTAGGGTTGGTGAATTTTGACGAAGTTACGAATTTTAAGGGGTACTGAAAAGAATTACTGACCTAAAGTATTGCAAAAAGCGACACTCCAAAGTCAGTGATCAAATGTCTTCACTATATATATCGTTTCCAAATCAAAAGACAGTAAGCTCATTTTTTCAAGAATGGCTTGTTTAATATCTGAAGCCGAATTTTTGTCACCCGATAGGTAATAAAACAAGTACTGATGAATAGAATCTTTGGATTTAGCCATTCTTTTCGTCGCCTTATCAAAAGCAACCTGAGAATCTTTCAATCTACCTAAACGTTTATAAATCGCTGTAAGATAAAAATATCCAAGCGGACTTTTATTCATCATCCATTCTGAAACGCACCCTATTTGCTGCTCTGCCTCTTTATTTTTACCGACCATGGCGTAAGCAGATGCCAACTTCAAGTATGCTATTTTATTCTTTGATAATTGGAAATACGTATCAATGGTTAGAGCTGCGGCATTGTAACGACTAGCGGAAAACTCCGTTAAAGCTTTACAAGTTGGATATAAAGATTCACTATATCCATAGCGGCGGTTACCATAAGTCACGAAATTTGAAAATTTAATCTCATCAAGATAGAGTTTATCCAAAATATCGGGCAATAGGTTTGTGTCTTTTGTGTGGTAACACATATTTACTGTCTCGCGAAAATTGCCCACTAGCGCATAGCAATATGCCAGGTAGAACTCTTTATCTTTGAATCCTTCATCTATTTCCTCAGCCACTTTAAATGCTTCAACAGCAAAGGAATAATTTCCGTCCTCGAGGTGGTTGCATCCCAAGCAAGACCAAAAGTACTCTGCGTTTTCACAGCGCGCTATATTTTCGGGTGTCATGCCCGCTTTTTCACGCAATTTAGCCTCGTGATCCTCGCGCGACATTTTGTTTGACAACGACTCGTAGGGCCCTTGACCGGCGAAGGACACCAAGATAATAACCAAAACCGGTGTGATAAATATAGAGAAGAACACCATAGGCCAGAAAGTATAGCCCTTTTCAGAAGCTATAAATCCAGCCATGATACATAAACCAAAATACGTTAGCATCGCAAAGAAAATTGTATGTCGATATAAATGCTAAGCCACAAAACCAAAAGGTTTAATTAAATATTCAATCTCACAAAGCAATGATTCGCGCGAAAAATCCGGGCCTTGATCCTCTAAAAGTTCATCTGCCTTATCACGCATCCCACAAATATAATAGTATGCGTAAGTGAGAAAGACATCATTCTCTTCTGCTGCATTGAATAATTTTGTGGCTTGTGATATAGCTTTTTGTGACTCGATTTCTTGAGACAGGGCTTTATAGATCGATCCTAAACAAAGCAATCTCAAAAAGTCACCATCAGCGGGATGTAAAAGAATCTCATTCAATGCCTCCTTGTAACGGTTCAACATCATCAATGCAGATGAAATTTGAATTCCCAAAAAAACATCAGATGGATTTAACCGCTTGATTTTCTGGTAAATGACTAGTGCTTTATCAAAATCACGAGCGCAATAGAGAAAATAAGCTTTTCTGCCTAAAAAATCAACATTGTTTGGGAACTTAGTAAGAATGAAGTCCAAGAAACCATGAGAAACTACTTTATCGCTTTTATCAAAATCATAAAATAAATCTAGCAGTAAATCCATAGAAGAGTAAACCTTCCATTCTTGATATGCACGCTGGAATTCCTCTGCTTTCACGAAAGAGTAAATCATCCATAATTCACAATCACCAAAATTCTCATCGATTTGAAACGCCTTTTTGTAATACTCTCCAGCCAAAGTATAGTTTGCAGTTGCAAAATCCACATCACCAATTAAAGCATACAAATCTGCCGCTTTCACACCCAATTTCTCCGCCTCCATCGCGTATCGGCGAGCATTTTCATAGTCGTTTTTATCGAGGTAAACTTTTGCTATATCAAACAAATAAAGCAAGTCATCACTTAACTTGTATTTACCCAAATATGCATCAATGAGATCATCGTAGAGATTTAGTTCTTGCGCAGCTTGGACTTTAACTTCAAGGAGTTTGAAACGGGTGTTATTGTCCAAATCACCCTCAATTTGTTGATTAACAAAATCAATTGCTTCTTGATAACGCTTCAAACGCTTAAGTTTACGCGCCTCGAGCAACACAGGATGCGTTTTAGTTCGCGTATTTACCGCTGCTTTTTCACGAGGGAAATTAGCCGCATACAAGCGATATTTCACAATTAGAAAAGCATAATCGATTACGTTTTCCATAAAACGACTCCAAGAGGGACTCAATAGCACTGGTTTTTCTCGTAAATCGTATTGACCTATAATTGGACGATTAAAAGACGGTTCAAATTCAACCCCTTCATTTTTCAAAAAATCGAAAAACTTAATTGGCGGCTTTGAAGCTTGGGTATTGATTTGATTATGATGAATAATTGAAGCGTTTGCTCTATTATGAATATGCATTCCTTTTTCAGCGAGCTTAATTTCCGCGATCGCTTTTCTGGGATCATCCTGAGGAAAATTAATTGCAAGGTGCTGATGCGAGTAAAACATAAAGCCCAAATTGATAATGAAGACTTTTTTAGTTTGCATATTTTCAATTTCCAGGCTTCGGTAGAAGTTATACATCGCCTCACCGGCGTTACTCATTTTTCGAGTGCGAACACCCAGGTCGTTTACGAGACGGTACTTCCCAAATTCAGCATCCATAATGAACGCCTTTTGACCATAAATAAACTCCCCTAAACGAATTATTCCCGCCGCAAATTCATCCTTTGCATTTCCAATCCAAGAAGTAGTTAAATAATCTTTCCGTTGCCGGCGGTAATCATTAAATGTCTTTTCAGTAAATAATTGCTCATAAGCCACCGGTTCTATGAGTTTACTTTGGGGCTTATACTGATAAAGCTCCGGAGTAACATCGCGAATGTCCGGTACATTTACGATTTCCGAGAAGCTTTCCTCATTTATTTTTCGGGAATAAAACCTCGAAGATACCCCATTTGAGGTCCAAATCAGTTTTGGCTTAAGAATATCGGCATAGTTCAGCGCTTGTGAATCAAACACACAATCAGTAAGATGAATATCCGTTGCTTTACACTCAACCAGCACAAGTGGTTGATTTTTATGATACACGACAATATCTGCACGGCCTACACCGGGGACATTCACCTCCAATTCAATATCTGAAACCGAAATACCCAAATCATAAATAAGGTAATGCAGGATTGATTGCCTCACAATTTCTTCAGGACCGCCATACAAATAGCGATTGCGGATGAAACAAAATGTAAGGCCATTATTTTTCTTTACGACGGAAGGGTTGAATTGGTACATGGGGGGGATTTTTAGCAAAAATAAAAACTTATACTGCGATGAAGCTTCAGTAAAAATCCCGAAGTCCCAAAAAGTTTAGCAAGCAGATAAAGAA
>REDE01000167.1 GCA_007693635.1 Flavobacteriales bacterium
GCATTCATCAGTCGGAAATACCCTTTCTCTGCTGCCAACAAAGCATCATTAGAAATATCTAGAGTACTGCGATAGTGCGCTTGCAGCATGAAAAAACGCAAGACCATCGGATCAAAGGCCTTGGAAAGAATTTCGTTATTTCCGGAAAAAATCTCTTGCGGAAGCAAGGTGTTTCCGGTAGACTTACTCATGCGTTGACCGTTCAGCGTAAGCATATTCGCGTGCATCCAGAATCTAACCGCCTCCGTTCCGTGAGCAGCCTGACACTGAGCCATTTCACATTCGTGGTGAGGAAATTTTAAATCCATACCTCCTCCATGAATATCGAATTGCTCACCTAAGTATTTGGTGCTCATTACTGAGCACTCGAGATGCCAGCCGGGAAACCCGTCACCCCAAGGAGAAGGCCAGCGCATAATATGCTCGGGTGAAGCTTTTTTCCACAAAGCAAAATCCAACGCATTGCGCTTTTCCTGTTGACCATCAAGCGTGCGAGTTCCGCTGAACAACTCATCGACATTTCTGCCGGAAAGTTTTCCGTACGCGTAGCCATCATCCAAATATTTACGAACATCAAAATACACCGAACCATTGATTTCGTAAGCCCAGCCCTTTCTCAAAATCTCTTGAACCATTTCTATTTGCTCCACAATATGTCCAGTGGCCGAAGGTTCTATACTCGGTGGCAGCGCATTGAATTGCTGCATAATTTGATGAAAACCAACCGTGTATTGCTGGACAATTTCCATGGGCTCCAACTGCTCGATACGAGCGCGTTTGCTGATTTTATCTTCACCTTCATCCGCATCATTTTCAAGGTGCCCTACATCCGTGATATTTCGAACATAACGCACTTTATACCCAAGGTATTTCAGGTAACGAAAAACCAAGTCGAAAGACAAAAAGGTGCGAGCGTTACCGAGATGAACATGATTATAGACCGTAGGACCGCAAACGTACATTCCAACGAACGGAGCGTTTAGCGGAGTAAAATTCTCTTTTTTTCCGGTCAGTGAATTATAAATCTGCAGCGCCATAATCTGATTTTAAACCCCGAAGGATGTATCCAAAGAAATAAGTTCCAAAAACTCGTTCTTTACACTTTCTTTTTGAAAGACACCACCGTACTCTGCCGTAACGGTGCTGCTGTCGATATCGCGAATACCACGCGAATTAACACACAAGTGTTTTGCATCAACGACACAGGCAACATCTTGCGTCTTCAGAGCAATCTGCAAAGCACGAACAATTTGCTTGGTCATGCGCTCCTGTACTTGAGGGCGCTTTGCGTAAAAATCTACGATGCGGTTCATTTTCGACAGACCAATAACACGGCCTGAACTTATGTATGCAATATGCGCTCGACCAACAATAGGTAAAAAGTGGTGCTCGCAAGTGGAGTAGACGATAATGTTCTTTTCCACCAGCATCTCGCCGTATTTGTACTTATTGTCGAAGGTCGACATGCCGGGCATCCTCGCGGGATTGAGTCCGGAAAACATTTCCTTTACGAAGGCTTTAGCCACACGCTTGGGTGTTCCTTTCAGACTATCATCTGTAAGGTCCATGCCTAGGGCATCCATGATGTGAAAAAAATGCTCTTCGATAATGGCGATTTTTTCATCGTCGGATTTGTCAAAGGCATCCGGACGCATAGGATTATCGATAAGATTACCGAAGTGTCCATCGCCGATTTGTGTGTCTAGATCTTCGTTATCGCGATCTGTATGGGAGGGTGTTTGTTGGGCCATAATAGTTGATAAAGCCGTAGAACAAATATTTTTGCTTATGGTTTGCAAAACTACGTTGAAAAAAAGTAACATTTTGGTAAAAACTCGGGGATTGATGTTAAGGATTTCTGTTAGACTTTTGCAGCGGAAATAAAAGGTTTGTTTCCATTAGTAATTTTTCGGATGTCTGAATCAATTTTTATCCAGAAAACTCCACTTAATCACAACAAAACCAAAATTGTTGAATTAAAAACTAAAACAATGAAAAAAATCATTTACGGCTTTTTAGGCCTACTAATGTTCTCACCATTTATGATGGATGCACAGTCCACCATTCACTGTTGGGATTTCAACAACGGCAGCGCTACAGCAGGAAATTTTCGCTGGTCATCTCCCGTGCCAACATCAGCAAGAGTTGCTGGTAACGGTACAATTACGCACAGCTTCTTAGACAATTTACAAGCATTTGCCGGTGACGCGCAAAATGCTTGTGTTGGCAGTGTCTCTGGCGGCGCTTTTTGTCCGCAAGGAGGTACAAGTACTGCCAACAATGGCAAATTCATGACCATGTCATTTTCAACTGTTGGTTTTGAAGATGTTTATCTGACCGTAGCTAACCGCAGAACTGCAACTGGATTTGACACCATAGCCGTAAGTTATTCCACCAATGGGGGAACAACCTTCACGTTCATTAAGGATATCTTTCCCAGCGCATCAAGTTTTAATGTTGACACGGTAAATTTCAACGCAATCGTTGACGCCAACAACAATGCAGATTTTCAAGTTCGCTTCACATTCAAAGGGGCTACTGCGGCTACTGGAAATGCACGTGTCGACAACCTGAAATTGGAGGGTACTGCTCAATCAATTCCTCCTAGATCCAATGTTTTACACTACTGGCACTTCAATGATTTACCGAGTGGCGCACAAGCTTCCGTATCAGCCGACACTTCAATATTTGCTTTAGCTCCAGTGATTACGTATCCTGGAACTGGTGCCGGTTTTATCGATCGCAATACCAGCGACGGTTCTTTAGACAATGCTCGCTTTGGAACAGCTGCCGGTAATTCATTACGTGCACGCAACCCATCAGATACCCGCACGCTAGTTGTTGACCTACCCACTACAGGATTCGAAGATATCGTTTTCTCTTACGAAGTCTACCGCAGCAACAACGGCCAACTTGGCCAAGTTGTGGAATACACCACCGATGGCACCAATTACATTTTCGCCGATAGTTTGACTATTACTACCAGTTACCAATTGTTCTTTTGGGACTTCTCCGCGGTAGCTGGCGTTTCCGACAATCCCAACTTCAAAGTCCGCATCAACTTCTTTGGACAAAACACAGGTGCAGACGGCAACAACCGCTTCGACAATTTTGTGCTTGAAGGAAATCCTGTGCCATTTATACCAGTATATCCTATTTCTGGACTTCGCGGTGTAGATGCCAACGGCGTTGCCGATTCATTAAACGTAAATTGTGCAATTGAAGGTATCGTATCTGGAGGCAATCTAATCGCCAATGGAGTTCAATTCTGGCTTATCGATTCAACCAACAGCGCCGGAGTTTTGGTTCGCCAACCTGGATTTTCATTGTACACTCCAACTGAAGGCGATGTTTTGCGTGTATTTGGAACTGTTACTCAGTTTAGAGGTCTTATCCAGTTCTCCGTTGACTCAATCCAAACCTTAGGAACAAACTTCACGCTTCCCGCTCCTGCTGTCGTTACGGCTCTAGACGAGAGTACTGAAGGTCGCTTGGTTAGAATCAATGGACTTAGTCTTGTCTCACCTTCACAGTGGACAGGTACGGGAACAGGTTTTAATATTGATGTAACCAACGGAACGAATGTATTTCTTGCACGTGTAGCAAGCTTTGTGTCGTTATTCAACGATCCAGTGCCTACAACTGCATTTGACCTAATCGGACACGGCGGACAATTCTCAAGTACTACCTCTGCCCCATTCAATGATGGCTACCAGTTACTCCCACGTTACAGTGCAGATTTAATTCCCGACACTACCACACCCGCTACACCCATAGTGATCAATCGCTACCCCATCGCATCTTTACGTGGTGTAAATAACGATGGCGTTGCTGACTCCATTGGTGTAAGCTGTTCAATTGTTGGTGTTGTATCTGGAGGCAATCTCCTTAACAATGGAGCTCAATTCTGGTTTATCGACTCTGTAAACACTGCTGGTGTATTGGTTCGTCAGCCCGGATTTACCAATTACACACCTACTGAAGGTGATGTCTTGGAAATCTTTGGTAATGTATCTCAATTCCGCGGTCTAATCCAGTTTAGCATTGATTCACTTCAGGTATTAGGAACAGGCTTCACGCTTCCAAATCCAGCTGTGGTGACCGAGCTCAACGAATCTACCGAAGGCCGATTGATCAGCATTGAAAATCTCAATTTGGTTGACGCCTCACAGTGGGTTGCTGGTGGAACAGGTTTCAATGTAGACGCAACCAACGGTGTAGATACGTTCTTAATTCGCGTAGTTGAGCCTACAACATTGTTTAATGAGCCCGTTCCTAACGGAATGTTCAACATCGTTGGTCATGGTTCACAGTTCAATCCTACGACTACAGCTCCTCTTTTGAGCGGCTATCAAATCCAGCCTCGCTACAAGGAAGACTTGACCGACGGGATTTCTGTTAACGTTGAGCTTCGTCAAGAACTTAAGGTTTACCCTAACCCTGCAAACCGCTTCTTCCGCGTTGAACTTGAAAATCCAGCATCCGCAGAGATGGTGATTTACGACAATGCGGGAAGACTAATTCGCACCGGCAGCATCCATAATGGTGAAGTCGTTGTTGAAACAGCGCAATTGGCAAGTGGTCTATATATCATGCAAATTCGTCAGAATGGCAAATTAGCCACTGTTCGCATGGTGATTCAGCACTAATTTAGTCCTTCAATTTAAAAAAAAAGCAGCTCTTCGGGGCTGCTTTTTTTATAAACTTTTATTCATCAACAACCTTCACCAACTATACACATTATTTTATACATTCGCAGCATGTGATTGATAAGAGAAACCAAACACATATTTAGCTGATTTGAAAAAATTTAATGAAGAACAAAATTTGCTGCTAGCAAAATTTATTCAATTCACCCTATTCAAGACGGAAGTTTTCGCATTATGACAATTTCATTTGGTCAAATAGTTCAACTCTTAGGAAGTCTAGCGATATTTATTTTCGGGCTCAAACTCATGAGCGAGGGCATTCAAAAAGCCGCCGGAAATAAGTTTCGGAACGTCCTAAATTCCATGACTGCCAAGCCATTTTATGGTTTATTAACGGGTATTTTAGCTACGGTATTAATACAGTCCTCGTCGGTCACTACAGTCGTGGTTGTTGGTTTGGCCAATGCCGGACTACTCACCTTACTGCAATCTATTCCTGTTATCTTAGGCACCAATATCGGAACAACGATTACCGCTTGGTTATTAACCGCTATAGAATTTGCAGATTTTGAATCTTCGATTGTTTCTTACTGGATAATCCTAATTGGACTTTTCATGCTTCTGGTGCGCTCTTCCCGCTGGAACAATATCGGAGAGACAATTTTTGGCTTAGGGTTGCTCTTTCTAGGCATCAATTTCATGGAAATGAACGCGCCGGATCTGCAATCCAATCCTCAGTGGTTAGAATTTTTACGTGATAACAGTTATGAAAACACTGGCTTAATTAGTCAAATCCAAAGCATATTATACTTTGTAGGCTTTGGAGCTGCCTTGAGCGTAATCGTGCAATCCTCCTCAGCAGCTATAGCCATCACATTGGTACTTACCAGCAAAGGCTGGATTCCTTTACCCTTGGCCATAGCAATGGTTCTGGGGGAGAATATTGGCACGACAATTACCGCAATTTTAGCCGCGTTTGTAGGAAATACTAGGGCGAAAAGAGCTGCACTTTCACACCTTCTCATCAACGTATTCGGGGTAGTTCTCGCCATCATCTTTTTTGGAGCTTTATTAAATTTAACGGTGAGCTTAACCGAGAGCATTAGTGGGAAAAACCCGCTTGAACACAGCTCAAAAATCCCGTTAGCGCTCTCCATTTTCCACTCAAGTTTCAACATCATTAACGTGGCCATTATGATGTTTTTTGTGCCTAGCATTGCCAAGCTCTGCACGTTTATTATCCGCGATAGAAAAGATGAATCCAATACAGATTCCAATCTCGAGCTCTTCAATACAAAACAAGCTGCCGCCCCAATTATGGCACTAATTCGCGTGCGCAAAGAAGTGCACTCAATGGTCAAACTCAACCAACGCTCCTTTGGCTATTTACCGAAAATCTTGCTTGAACCCGATCTCAATACCAGTAATGATTTCTTAGAAAAAGTACAGGAAATGGAACGTACCTCCGACGCTATGGAAGTCAATATCCTGCGTTATTTATCCAAGGTTTCCGAGAACAAACTCGACTCAGGATTAAGCGAAGAAGTCCGAATGCTCATGAGCACGGTCAATTACCTCGAACGGTGCAATGACCTCATTCTTAAATCGTGTTACAATTTACGAAACCAAAAAGAACAAAAGGCATTTTTCACGCCCGAACAACGAAACAACCTCCACGATTTAATGAAATTGGTGGGCCAAATCATCGACACCTTGGAGGAGGGATGTCTTATTGAAAAGGTGGATTTTCGTCTCATCGAAGATCTCGAAAATCAGATAAATACCAAATATCGCGAATTGCGCAAGGATTATCTAAAAAAATTGGAAAATGGTAAATTCAGCATTCAAAGCGGATTATTTTACATGGACATTCTCAGTGAAATGGAACGAATGGCGGATCACGTTTACAGTGTAGCCGAAAATTTAACCCAAGAAGACAAGGTCTAAATTGTCGTAAAATTGGAATTAGAATTTCACCTGCGCTAATTCCTCCAATTTATGCTTTGGATTCACTACCTTTGCGGACTTAATTTCAGAACTCATTAACCGCTCCATATTATGTCCCACTCGCTGGAATCTTCATTAGAATTTGCTACCCAAGTACGCCGCGATATTGTCCGCATGGTTCATGCTGTTAACTCGGGGCATCCGGGAGGATCACTTGGTTGCACCGAATATTTTGTAGCATTGTATCGCCACATCATGGAATACAACGCTCAGGAATTTAGTATGGACGGACAAAATGAAGATTTATTCTTTTTATCCAACGGGCATATTTCCCCGGTTTATTATAGCGTTTTGGCGCGTTGCGGTTTTTTCCCAGTAGAAGAACTCAATACTTTCCGAAAAATCAACAGTCGACTCCAAGGTCACCCCACTACCCACGAAGGACTTCCGGGCGTACGAATTGCCTCGGGATCTTTAGGTCAAGGGATGTCGGTAGCCATCGGAGCAGCTCTGGCGAAGAAAATGAACAACGACCCTAAATTGGTCTTTTGTCTGCACGGCGACGGTGAACTTCAAGAAGGTCAAATCTGGGAAGCTGCCATGTATGCCGGAGCAAATAAAGTCGATAACCTGATAGCTACCATCGACGCCAACGGCCGCCAGATAGACGGAAACACCGAAGACGTTCTCGATTTAGGCAATATCGGAGATAAATTTGCAGCTTTTGGCTGGGAAGTTCTTCCGATAAGTACCGGGAATGACCTGCAATCGGTAATCAATGGACTCAAAAAAGCGATTGACCTTTCTGGTCGTGGCAAACCGGTAGTTATTGTATTGCGCACAGAAATGGGACAAGGCGTTGACTACATGATGGGCACCCATGCGTGGCACGGTGTAGCTCCTAATGACGACCAATTGGCCGCTGCTTTGGCGCAATTACCCGAAACACTTGGGGACTACTAAACATCGTCATTGGAAACGGTGTTATGTTGGAATAATTGGAATTCATGAGCGACGAAAACACATTTCACAATCCTATTGATTCGGATAAAATCACCGAAAATCCCTCTACCCTTCCCTATGCCCATACGGTTGGTGGAGCCGTAATTCGTCCGGATGACCTCAAAAAAAACCGCAGCAAAGCATTGTCGGCCATGGAGCAACAAACCGACATGCAGCTCAATCAAATTCGCGAACAAATTGAAGTCTTGGCGCGCCAAGCTCGTCAAATTGAAGAGCGTAAAAAACTTGCTGAAATTATCTACAGCGCAAAAATTGGTTTCAAACCGGAAGTCAATCACATTTACCACCTCTACCTCAAAGAAGAGGAACAAAATTACGTGCTTTCGATGGTTGGCCCCGACGAGTGGGGACGATCGACATCGCCCGGTGAATTTATTTACAGCATCCGACTTCTGGCCGACCACACGTGGGAAATCATGGTGTAAAATCATGTTTGGTTCCTTTTTCCCTTCTGATATTTGTCGGCGATAACGAATAGGATTCATGAGCGACAAAAACTGTTTTCACTGCGGAGAACCCAATCCGCACAAACCTATTATACACCAAGAAAAATCCTTTTGCTGCAACGGATGTGTGCAAGTATTTCGTCTGCTCCAAGACGCCGGTCTCGATGGGGTATATGAAAATGAAGGGTACCTTCCTACCGCAAACCGTCCGAAAGAAGACTACAGCTATCTTGACCAACCGGATATCCAAAAGGCGCTTATACGCTTTACCAACGATGAGGTGACGGTAGTCAGTTTCGAATTACCCGACATTCACTGTGCGTCATGCTTGTTCGTTCTGGAAGCAATGCCCGGATGGAAAAAGGGTGTAAAAAGACTCGACGTTCAGTTTTCAAGTCGTAGAGCAATTATTTATTTCGACCCAAAAGTAATTGCCCTTTCGGAAATTGCTTCTACCCTACACGAAATAGGCTATCCCATACGACTGAATTTAGATGACGAATCCGAAAGCAAGGAATCCTCAGGCAAACGCTACATCGCCCCCTTAGCAGTCGCCGGTTTCTGCTTCGGGAACATTATGATGTTTAGTCTGCCCGAATACTTAGGTCTCGACAACGCTTATGACCTGGAGTTTGGCAATCTTTTTCGCTACCTATCCATGATTCTCTCCCTTCCCGTAATGTTCTACGCCGCAAATACCTGGCATCGGTCGGCGTGGGGAGCTCTAAAACAAGGGAAAATGACCATCGATGTACCGATCATTGCGGGAATATGGGTGCTTTTTCTCAGGAGCATCTACGAGGTTGTCGTGCTGCTACAACCCGGATTTTTTGATTCCTTAGCGGGACTCGTTTTCTTTCTTCTCATTGGCAAGTGGTACCAGCAAAAAACCTTTGATCGCTTGGCCTTTGATCGAAATTTTACGGCCTTTCTACCCTTGGTCGTTCAGTATATTGATTCCACGGGAAATATAGCAACCAAGTCAGCCGCAAACATCAAGGTCGACGATGTACTTCATTTACGTCACGGGGAAATCATCCCCGTCGATGGCCAACTGATGAGTGAATCTGGTCAGATTAACTATAGTTTTATCACTGGTGAAGCAGAACCTGAGAAAATTATTCAATCGGCACAAATATTTGCCGGAGGCTCAGTAGTTGGCAAAGCACTGCGGGTAAAAACACTTAAAAAAGTAGAGGAAAGTTACCTTCACGCCCTGTGGAATAGTCAAAAATCTGGGGTTAAATCGAGCTTTCAAAACATCACCGACTCCATAAGTTCAAACTTCAGCATTGCCATATTGGTAGTTGCTGCAATGGGAGCTCTGGCATGGTTGCCGTTTAATGCATCCACAGCGGCAATGGTTTTTACCGCCGTTCTTATTGTGGCTTGTCCGTGCGCCCTCGCCTTAGCAGCGCCATTTAGCATGGGAAGCGGTATTCGGAGTTTGGCAAAACGCGGTGTCTACATCAAAAACCCAGACGCCATGGAGCGCTTGGGTACCGTAAACGAAATAATTTTTGACAAAACCGGGACACTTTCCTTGCACGATCGAGAAAAAATAATTTGGACCGGTGAACCCTTACCCGCAGAAGTGCGTGAAGCTGCTGCGTCGATTGCCAACCAAAGCACCCACCCTGTAAGTGCAGCCATCGGACATTTTTTCAATATTCGTGAATTACAAGAACCCGATGAATATCAAGAATTTCAGGGAAAAGGAATAGAAGGACGAGTGAATAATTTGCATATCCGCATCGGATCTGCAGCCTTCACCAACGCAGAAATCCAGGAAGAAGGACGTGTTTACCTCGAAGTTGATGAGCGCGTTTTGGGCTACTTCAGTTGGAAAAATCACTACCGACTAGGATTGAGCACCATGCTCAAAAAACTTGGTGATCGGTTTAAAATCTCACTAATCTCTGGAGATACGGATACAGAAAAAGATACCCTACTGTCCTTTTACGGAAATTGGAAAGAAATGCTATTCAAACAAAAGCCCGATCAAAAACAAAATTACGTAGCTCATCAACAAAATGCCGGCAATAGAGTCCTGATGGCCGGTGATGGACTCAATGACGCGGCGGCGCTTTCTGAAGCTTGGTTTGGTTTGGCCGTTAGTGAACATACACAAGCCTTTGGACCTAGTAGCGACGGAATTATGGAGGCCGATCGATTAGCTGATTTACCCATCGTACTCAATTACGCACAGTCGCTGCAAAAAATTACGAGAGAAAGTCTAAGGCTATCCTTGATTTACAACATCGTAGGACTCTCATTTGCACTTGCCGGGGTGCTGACTCCCATTTACTGCGCCATTTTGATGCCTTTGAGTTCGGTCACGGTAGTTGGTTACGTTGTTCTTCGTGAACAACAAATGAAAAGACGCTTTTTAAACTAATCGATTTCCGGGCATTTTTTCGCTACTTTTGCCGGTGAACATACACCCCAAATAATGAACTGGATCGACACCCATACGCACATCTATTTACCCGAATTTGAACAAGATCGCAATGAGGTAATCGAGCGCGCCAAGGAAGTTGGAGTGGAACATTTATTACTGCCAAATGTCGACCTCAGTACAGTTGATGACCTTCTCGCTCTTTGCGATCAAAATCCACAGACTTGTTTCCCAATGATTGGTCTTCATCCTTGCTCGGTAAAGGAAGACTTTCGAGAGGTCTTAGAAAAGCTTAAAGTCATTATTGAAACAGAACGAACGCGCATTATAGCCATTGGGGAAATAGGCGTCGACCTCTACTGGGATGCCTCCACCTTAAAAATTCAAGAAGAAGCCTTCCGGCAACAAATTGAATGGGCGCTCACCTATGAGCTACCAATAGCCGTTCATATTCGCAATGCGTTTGAAGACACACTGAGAATCGTTCAGGACTACGACGATCGTGGATTAAGAGGCGTTTTTCACTGTTTTACTGGAAATGCTGAACAAGCCAAATGGCTACAATCGCGCGGTTATTATCTGGGAATCGGTGGCGTAGCAACCTTTAAAAATGGTGGTGTACGGGAAATTCTTCACTTGCTCGACCAATCCTTGGTTATCCTTGAAACCGATGCGCCCTACCTAGCACCAACGCCATTTCGCGGTAAGCGAAACGAACCTATGCACATACCACGCATTGCGGAAACTTTGGCAGAAGCATGGAATGCACCGCTCAACCAGGTCGCGGAAATCACCTCCAATAACGCTAAAAGACTCTTTAATCATGCCTGAAGCAAAAATATTACTGATATACACCGGCGGCACGATTGGCATGGTGCGAAATCCCGATAACCAATCCTTGAGCGCATTTAATTTTGATGCTTTACTAAAACAAATTCCCGATTTAGCGCTGCTTGAAGTCAACATTGAAACAACGAGTTTCCCCAATCCGGTAGACTCAGCTAATATTGGCCCCTCGCACTGGATAATGCTCGCGAAAATTCTCTTAGACAATCGGGATGCTTACGACGGCTTTGTGATTCTTCACGGCACAGACACGATGGCCTATACCTCGTCTACCTTAAGCTTTATACTTCGCGGATTTAATAAGCCCATCATCCTTACCGGAGCTCAACTTCCGATTGGAATTCTTCGCAGCGACGCTCGTGAAAACATCATCACCAGCATTGAAATTGCAGCCGGCCGGTTCCCTAATGGCGAACCCATCGTTAAGGAAGTAGCCGTTTACTTTGAATTTAACTTGTATCGTGGAAACCGTATTCACAAACATTCTTCAGAACAATTTAGTGCATTCATTTCGCCTAATTTTCCTCCACTTGCCGAAATAGGGGTCGATGTGCAATTTCATCACGACCGCTTGCTTTCCGTAGATGAAACCCTGTCGAAGAGTCTTCTTCAAAACATCCACACGAATCTAAACTCTAACATTATTGCCTATACCCTTTTTCCCGGGCAATCGCATCGCATGCTTCGCAGTTTAGTGGATCAGGGGGAGGTCGACGGACTATTATTGGTGAGTTATGGAACAGGCAATGCGCCCCGAGATCCCGAATTGGAGTTGGCTATTGAAAGCATGATTAAGGCCTCAAGACCCGTAGTCAACATCAGTCAATGTCATGCTGGTAGAATTCGACAAGATCTTTACGAGGCGGGGCGCTGGCTTCAACAGCTGGGTGTTATTAGCGGCAAAGACCTAACTCGAGAGGCGGCCATCACCAAAATGATGTATCTTCTGGACCACCCCGAAGTGGAGGCTTTTCGACATTGGATGGAATCACCCATAGCCGGTGAACTAAGCATATAGATTCGGCGTGTACCTGAGTTATTGATGATTTAAAATCCCCCCCCCTCAATACACCACAACTTTCTTCTGACTCACCCCGGCTTCCGTTTGCACCCGATAGAAATAACTTCCGGCGGGAAAATCACTCAGGTCCACACGGATTTCAAGTCTGCTGCTTTTAGAATGCCCTGAAAAAACTTGTTTCACCAAATTACCGCGAAGGTCAAAAAGCTCGATACGGCAAAATGTGTTGGGGGTTAGTTCTGATAACGCTATGTCGTGATGGCCTTGTGATGGATTAGGGAAAACAGAAAAGTTGGGCTGGGGCAACGCAGCTTGACTTAA